>JBBJNV010000014.1 GCA_037721215.1 Gemmatimonadaceae bacterium | reverse complement strand
TAGAGCACCGGTCTGTGGCACCGGGGGTTGCGGGTTCAATCCCCGTCAGCCACCCTCCCGCTTCAAGCTTTGAACTCACAGGAATACGGGTTTTAGGTCCGTAGCTCAATTGGTAGAGCACCGGTCTCCAAAACCGGCGGTTGCAGGTTCGATTCCTGCCGGGCCTGTCGATCGTGGCGCTATCGTCTAGGGGACTAGGACGGGGCCCTCTCAAGGCCCAAACACGGGTTCGAATCCCGTTAGCGCTATGTTGCAGCAGTTCGTCAGTGGTTGGCGGGCCTCGGCCTCATCGTCTATCGGTTAGGACGGCACCCTTTCACGGTGCAGAGAGGGGTTCGATTCCCCTTGGGGCTATTGTCGGGAAAGGGCGTTGGTGCGAAATGCCCGGGAAGGCGTTGAAGGGAATGTCTGAGAAGGTGTTCAAGGGATGTGAGTAATGGGGCCGTAGCTCAGTTTGGTTAGAGCACTCGACTGTCACTCGAGAGGTCGCGGGTTCGAGCCCCGTCGGCCCCGTTTTTTTTTAACGTGTGTTGCAGGTGCGCATTGCGTTGCCCTGGTGGTGAAATTGGTAGACACGCCATCTTGAGGGGGTGGTGCCGAAAGGCTTAGCGGTTCGAGTCCGCTCCAGGGCATGATGGGATCTGGTTGAATCTGTAGTTCGCCACCGTAGCTCAGCGGTAGAGCACTCGATTCGTAATCGAGCGGTCGTCGGTTCAATCCCGACCGGTGGCTCTGCATGTATGGCGTGACTATGACAAACCTCGCGGGTGTGCGCCCGCAAACCGTACTTGATCGCTCAATTGTCCGCGCTACATTGCTGATGCAGCATCAATGTTCGCGGGTGTAATTCAGTTGGTAGAATGCCAGCTTCCCAAGCTGGACGTCGCCGGTTCGAGTCCGGTCGCCCGCTCTGTTGCCGAGAGGCCTCAAGTAATCGACTCAAGGTCTCTTCATACTCCGGGTGCCTGCCCAACGGAAGATTGCGGCTCTGATCTTGCGTGCTTGCGTTGAAATTCTCCCCCTTCAGGGGACAATTCACTCAGCAAGGAGAGCAAATGACCAATTCAAACCGGCGATGGGTGACTCCTCTCATCCTGACCACACTCGCGGCATCCGCGTGCGGCGTACGCACCAAGACCACGGATGTCAGCCCCAACCTTGCCCGCGCAGCGACGTGCGAGGCGGCAGTCGACACGTACACGAGTCGAAGCATGGTGCCAAAGGATTATCATGAGCTCGCGTGGATCACCGGCGAGGGCAATTCCGTCTATACCAGCGACGGAAAGATCACCGATCAGATCAGGAAAAAGGCGGCCCAGGTAGGAGCGAACGCGATAATCGTGAATGACTTCAAGGAATCGGGCGCGACCATAAAGGTTCTCGGTGCGGCACTCGGATCGAACTCGGCCGACGCGAAGGTATCGGCACTCGCGGTCTACATGCCGGCCGAAGCTGACCGCGTAATGCTCAAGTGCGGGAAATGATTTAGAGTTGCTCGCTAAGTAGGAAGCTGGCAGATCTGGCAACGAAGCCAGGGCCGAGTACGGTTGACGGACGTGCGCGGCACTCGGCCGCGCAGCATCCAGATGAATACGCGCTCGATCGATGCCAGCATCTTGATCGAGCGAAACGTCGCCGACGTTTCCCCCTGCGTGCCGTACCTTTCCGGAAATGACCGACACAACTCTGCGCCAGGACCTCGGGACTGCCCTCGGAAACGACTATGAAATAGTCCGCGAGCTTCCCCAGCTCACCAGCATCACCGCTTACTCGGCCCGATCGGTGCGCGATGGAAGTCGCGTGGAAATATCGGCCGTTCCTTTGAACTTGTTGTCCGGAACTATCGCGCCGGGTGCTCCCACGCTGGGCAATTCCCGGCTCCGCCACGCGAACATTCTTCCTATCATCGATTGCGGGACGTATGAGAACACCTTTTACTGGGTGACGTCCGAGATCGAGGCCCGCACACTACGATCGCGGCTGGCGCGAGGTGGCCGCGTTGACCTGAAGGACTCGCTTATCCTGCTGCGCGACATGTCGGCTGCGCTTGCGCACGCTCATGTGCATGGAGTCGTTCACGGAGGGCTCTCTCCCGACAGCGTTCTCATCAGCGGCGGCTCGGCGCTGGTGTCGAACCTCGGGTTATCCCAGGTTTTTTCATCGCTCAACCGGCCACGTGACGCGGGCGATTTTACGGCGCCCGGAGGGGGCGAATCGTTTCGCTACCTGTCCCCGGAGCAAGTCTCCGGCGCGCCGGCAGATGCCCGTTCCGACGTCTATGCATGGGGAGTGATCGCGTACGAGCTGCTGTCGGGGCGACATCCATTCACTGGACGAAATACGCCCCGCGAGATAGTCGCGGCCCACGCCGCCGAAGATCCGCCCCAGTTACTCGCGGGCCGTTTCGACGTACCCGCTACCGTTACCCGCCTGGTGATGAAGTGCCTTTCGAAGGACCCCGCCAAACGACCGCAGGCAGCGGGAGAGATCTGCGACATTCTGACCCGTGAAATGCTGGCGCCCCCACCCGCCGCGCCAGCGGGCTCAGGTCAGAAAATGGCGATCGCCCTGGCCGTCATGCTGGCCGCGGCGGTCGCTGCGCTTGCGTTGTTCGGCACCTCTCCTTGATTTCGCTTGCGCACCCAGTGTCCCGGTATTTCCTTGTAGAAGCATTTGCGGTGTCTACGGCGACGGTTTTATGCAGCCGACCGTATTGACGCGACCAGCCGACTGGTTCGTCAGGATGCAAGTCCATTCCCGTACCGCTCCTC
Organism: Gemmatimonadaceae bacterium; assembly: GCA_037721215.1. NCBI lineage: Bacteria > Pseudomonadati > Gemmatimonadota > Gemmatimonadia > Gemmatimonadales > Gemmatimonadaceae > Gemmatimonadaceae bacterium. Next base: position 99,854 of record JBBJNV010000014.1, on the reverse strand, counting down.
AGGAAGCCTCATGCGTCGCTTGATACTTTCGTCGCTCGTGGGTTCAGCGATCTGCTCGTCTGTACTCACCGCTCAGTCGGGTCAGAGCATCCCTGACGGCACGCGCACACGCACCCGCGAAGTCGGACTGTTCCCGATGGGTCGAATGTTGTCCAAGGCCTACAGCGTCGACAACAGCCGGCTCGGTTTCGGCGGAATGGTAACACTCGGAACCCAGCTCCGCAGTTTCGTCGCTGTGCAAGGCGGACTTGGGGTTGCCTACGGAAGACAGGAGTACAGCTACTATCGTCCGCCGCTGTTCGCGTTCACGCCGACGGTGTCGCTGATCGTTCAACAACCGACGGCTCAGGATTTTCAGCCGTATGCGCTGGTGGGAGCCGGGTACGAGTTTATTCGTTACACCAGAGCCCGTTGCGACTGCGATCAGAGCAAGAGCCTTGGCATTGCAAATCTCGGCGCGGGCTTTCGAACAATGATTGGTGACCGCCGGGCATTCCGTGCCGAGCTCAGCAGTCAGGTAGGGAAGGGTGGTCCGGCGTTCACCGGTTTTGCCGGAATGTCGATGTTCCTCGGCGGCCCGAACGTACCGCGGAGGAGGGCGACACCGCGTCCGCCGGACCGGGTCCGCGTCGAGCCGCCGTCGATCCCGAGGCGTCAGCCTCTGCCCGCGCCGGTGCAGGAGACGCCCCGCCCGGTCGCTCAGCCTGCAACACCTCCACGGGATGCCGTTCCGCGCGCACCGCAGAATACGCCGCCAGCAGTATTGATCGGCGACGCCAGTGGTTTGTTGCTGACGATTGACGGCACGCAGGTCGATTTCTCCAAACCCGCGTGGCGCGACGAAACTGAGCCGATTCTCGACGGCCTCGTGGTTGACCTTACGTCTGATGCAGGCCAGAGAATGAAGCTCAGCATCGAAGCACACACCGACAACGCCGGATCCAATGCCGCGAACAACATTCTGGCACTCGACCGCGCCCGCACCGTGCGTGACTACCTCGTGAGCCAGGGCGTCTCGGTCGACCGCATTCGCATCACTGGCGTTGGAGAGGAAAAACCCATCGCGCCGAATACGACCGCAATCGGAAGACAGAAGAACCGCCGCATCGTAATCCGCCGGGATCGATAACACATGCCTTCAATCATGAAAGTTTCGAACAGATTGCGGTTCTCTCGCAGCAGATCACTTACTGCGGCCGGGATCCTTCTTGCCTCAATTGCAGGAATCGCGTGTGGTGAGCTCACCGGCCCTGTTTCGCCGAGTACCCCGGTGGATGTAAGGGCTACGCTTGTTTCGCCGACGTCGGCGACGGTGACGTGGACGCCGAGTCCCCAGAGCGACGGGGTGATCAGTTACAACGTTTTCCGGAACGGCGTGAGAGTGGGCGAGTCGAAGACCACCAGCTACACCGATACCGGTCTGGCTCCGCAGCAGACGTACATGTACACGGTCTCGGCCAATTGCACCGCCGGGGTACTGTCGGGCCTGTCGCTCGAAACTCCGGCTGCGGCCGTTACGACCGTCGATGTCACTCCGCCGAGGGTCACGGCAATGCAGCCGCCCGCGAATGCGACTGGGGTGTCGCCAGCGGCGACTGTCACGGCGACATTCAGCGAGCCAATCGATCCGACGACGCTCAATGCAACGACCTTCAACCTCAAGGTGACCGCAACGGGTGCGGTTATACCGGGGACGGTTACGTACAACGCGGCGACGCGGACCGCGGAGTTCAAGCCTACGAGTGGTCTGCCCAATCCTGTGAATTTCACTGCCACCGTCACGACGGGGGTGAAGGACATTTCGGGCAACCGACTCGCCGCGGATGTTTCGTGGACCTTCACGACACGCGATGCGACCGGTCCGACCGTCACATCGATTACACCCGCCAATGGCGCTGTTGGCGTATCGACGTCAACGACAATCAACGTGACGTTCAGCGAGGCGATCGATCCGGCAACGATCAACGCCACCAATTTTACCGTGAGGACATCGTCAGGTGCGGCTGTGCCCGGTACGGTGACCTACAACGCGGCAACGAGAGTGGCCACGTTTACCCCGAGTGCACCGCTGGCGTCGAATACGGCTTACACCGTGACGATCGTGGGCACTGTGAGGGATGTGGCCGGCAATGAGATGGGCGCAAACTTCGTCTCGTCATTTACGACTGGTGACAATGTGGCTGCGACAGTCGTGTCGACGACGCCCGCTGATCTGGCGACGAATGTGCCGACGAACGTAGTGCTGTCGGCGACGTTCAGTGAGGCAATGGACCCGGCGACGATCAACGCGACGACGTTCCTGTTGCGGTCGACCCTGAGCGGGGGGGCGGTGCCTGGCACGGTAGCGTACAATCCGGCCACATTCACCGCGACCTTCACGCCGTCGAGTCCGCTGGTGGCGGCCACGACCTACACCGCCACCATCACCATTGGCGCGAGGGACGTAGCGGGGAATCCGCTCGCGGCGAGCAGGAGCTGGACATTCATCACCGCGGACAACACAGGTCCCACGGTGCTCACAGTTTCGCCGCCGGATAATGCGTCGGGCGTCGCGATAACCAGTGCCGTGACCGTCACGTTCAGTGAGCCGATGAATGCATCGACTATCAATACGACGACGTTCAACCTGCGAAATACCGGCACGGGTGCTCTCGTGGCCGGAACCGTCACTTATAACGCGGGTGCGAACAGCGCGACGTTCACGCCGAGTGCGCCGTTGGCAAATGGGACGCACTACACCGTCACCGTTACGACGGGCGTAATGGATATCGGCGGAAATCCGCTGGCGACTCAGTTCACATCCACATTCTCGACTGCGCAGCCTGCGGATGTGACGCGTCCGACCGTGGTTGCGACGACGCCTCCCAATGGGGCGACGGGAGTCGCGAGGAACACAGTTGTCACGGCGACGTTCAGCGAGCCGATTGATCCGACGAGCATCAACTCCAGCACCGTGTTCCTCACGCCGCAGGGCGGCGGCGCACCGGTGGCAGGAACAGTGTCGTACAACGCCGGCACCAACACCGCGACGTTCACACCGTCGTCGCCGCTGGCGAATTTCACCACTTACACGCTGACCGTCACCACTGGAGTGAAGGACGTGGCCGGCAATACGCTCGCCACCAATTTCACATCGAGCTTCACGACAGCACTGGATACGATCGCTCCGACCGTAATCGCGACCTCGCCGGCCAGCAACTCCACGAATGTTTCGCGGTCGGTTGCGGTGACGGTGACGTTCAGCGAGAACATGGACCCGGCGACGATCAACGGGACCACATTTACTCTGAGGACGACCGTCGGGGGCGTTGCGGTGACCGGAACGGTCTCGTACAACGTTTCGACGCGGGTAGCGACTTTCACCCTTCCCAGTGGAGTGTTGCTGGCGCCGAGCACCAGCTACACTGCGACCGTTACTACCGATGCGAGGGATACGGCGGGGAACAGACTGGCGGGGACGTTTGCTTTCAGCTTTACGACGGCTCCGTAGCGTATGACGTTTCGCAACGGAGTATGACGGGTGACGAGGGCGTTGCGCAGCGTGGTGTCACTGGTGGCGAGGGCGTTGCGCAACATGGTATGACTGGTGTGGAGGGCGTTGCGCCGCAGCGTATCGCCGCTGCGGACTCCGTCGCCCACCCGCCGGAGACCGCTGAAGGCTGGTATGCGTTGCATCAGGTCTTTCGACGCCGTGCGGGTTCGAGACAGGCGGATGATCAAGCCCCGGGTTTGGCACCGAACATCAGTGGCGAATACAGCAACGGGTGGAGCGCTGTTGTGCAGCTCATCGGGTCGACGGCCGACGTGATGGCTTTCCACTTCCGGCCGACGCTGGATGAGATAGGCGAGTGCGGGGCGCGTTGCATGCGCGGTTTTGCCGAAGTGGATGCTGAGCTGGTGTATTCGTTCCTGAGTGTGACTGAGGCCGGGTTCTATCACATCACTGCGCAGCTTGCGGCTGACGCTCAGCAACGTGGCGGCACCGTTGGCGACGAGACTTACAGGTCGCAACTTGGCGAGCGGACGCGAGCGGAGCTGGAAAGCGAGCATGTGCAGCGCCGGTTGTATCCGCCACCTCCGGCGGACATGCAATACGTCTGCTTCTATCCCATGTCGAAGCGTCGGCAGCGTGGGCAGAACTGGTATTCACTGTCGCTGAATGAACGGAGCAGACTCATGCAGTCCCATGGAATGACGGGACGCAGATACGCGGGGCGAATTCAGCAGGTAATTACTGGCGCGATCGGGTTCGATTCGTGGGAGTGGGGAGTGACGCTTTTTGCAAAGGATCCGCTGGATTTCAAGAAGCTCGTGACGGATATGCGGTTCGATGAGGTGAGCGCGAAGTATGCAGACTTCGGGGATTTTTATGTGGGGAAGATCGCTTCGATCGAATAGGACGGGGCGCTGTTCGAAGGTTCTCTCTGCGCGATGATGCAATGCTGCTTGCGCAATCTCCGCACTGATGGCGCGACATGTAGGGGACGATCGGCTCTGGCTGTTCTCGTTCCGGCCAGAGTGGTAGATTGAGCATTGCTTCGCGGGAGACCGCTTAGCGGGACGTGGCGCAGCCCGGTAGCGCACCTGAATGGGGTTCAGGGGGTCGCGGGTTCAAATCCCGCCGTCCCGATTCGCCCCCCGCCATTCGAAAATGGCGGGGTTCTCGTTCGATAAGCTTTGGCCCAGTCGTGACTTACGCGACTGGGCGGTTTCATTTTGCTGCGCGGGATGCCGTTTGGGGGGCCACTTTTAGGCACCAACATTGTGTGGCATAACGTAAAAGATATTTATCACCATGGCCTACAGTGATAAAGATAGTTAGCATTGTCTCATGCCCCGCTCTCCCGCTCCACTCCCAATATCGGTACGCCGCGCCCTCAAGCAACTCGGGCACGATCTCCAACACGCGAGGCGCCGGCGCAGACTGACAACTTCCATGGTCGCCGAGCGCGCCCAGATTACCAGGCCGACGCTGTGGCGCGCGGAGCGAGGCGATGCATCGGTCGCCCTCGGAACATACGCCACAATCCTCTGGATACTGGGGCTGGGCGACAGGATCGGACAACTCGCCGCCCCTGAGACGGATGTGGTTGGGCTGAGCCTCGCAGACGAGCAGCTTCCTCTGAGAATCTCAGCCGGGCCGCGGGCAACAAAGCGAAAGACCAAGGCAATCGATCCAGCCGAAAAGGGGCAACATAAAGACGCCGGCCGAGAAGAAACGCGTTGAGCCAGCCGGCAGCCTACGTCGACATTGACCTCCCAGGGGGAATCCGATCGGTAGGTCGGCTGTGGTCCCATCGGGACCGCAATGGGGAACGAGCATCCTTCGAGTTCGATCAAACCTGGCTTGTCGATCCCATCCATCATGCGCTCGGACCCGCGCTACCGGCGACATCAGGTTCGTTTCACACCGCTGCCGGACGCGCGCTCTTCGGCGCGCTGGGAGACTCTGCGCCTGATCGATGGGGGCGACGCTTGATTACGCGAAATGAGGCGCGCCGCGCTCGAATCGCCCAAACGACCCCGCGCGCGCCACGAGAAATTGATTTTCTGCTCGGCGTAACCGATATCGTCCGGCAGGGAGCGTTGAGGTTCCGCGCAAGCGCTGACGGCCCCTATGTTGCTGCCGACGATGGTCTTCACGTCCCCCCGCTGGTTGAGCTGCCCGCATTACTCTCAGCCGCAAATGTGCTTGCTGGGGATCCCGATTCGCTGGAGGCAGACAATGCGCTCCTCTTGCTGTTAGCGCCCGGATCGTCACTCGGTGGTGCGCGGCCGAAAGCCTCAGTTCGCGATCGGGACGGGTCCCTTGCGATTGCGAAATTCCCGGAGAGATCAGACAGCGTAGACGTTATTCGATGGGAATGGGTCATGCTCCTGCTTGCTGAACGAGCCGGTATTGATGTCTGCCGATCGCGGCTCGAAGACGCCGGAGGAGCACCTGTTCTACTGTTGACACGTTTCGATCGTCGCGGTACTGAACGCGTTCCGTTCCTCTCGGCAATGAGTCTCCTGGATGCCAGCGATGGCGAGCACAGAAGCTATGTCGAAATCTTTGATGGTCTGCGACAGGTCGCGAGTCGAGTCAATGAGGATGGGCGAGAATTGTGGCGTCGGATGGCATTCAACATCCTCGCATCCAATCTCGATGATCATCTTCGGAATCATGCGGTCTTATACGACGGCTCCGGCTGGCGGCTTTCGCCTGCGTACGATCTCAACCCCGTTCCGGGCCATGTCAGGGCCCGGGAGCTGACCACGGCAATCAATGTCGATGGCGACGCGACGGCCTCGCTCGAACTTGCAGTCGCGGCCTCGTCCGAATTTCTCCTCACGCCGCGGGAAGCGAGAGAAATCGCCGTGGAGGTTGCAGCCGTGACGAAGACGTGGAGGGAAGTCGCTTCCCGGGTCGGTGTGGCAGTTGACGAAATCAGGCGGATGGCGACAGCATTTGAACACGACGAACTTGAACTTGCAAAAAGCTGGAACTAGTCCGGCATGACCTCGCGTTTGACGACCTTCAATTAGCTTGCATTCTGTCTGCCTCCAACTGTTCCCCACGTCCAACAGGAACGACCGAGATTCCGCCTCAAACTTCTGAGATTGCCATTCAGTCAGGTGATTCCAACCATCAGAGGCTGGTAGATGCGACGGTAGGCGATCCACGCCGCCTGAACGCGTTACGGCGGACGCAACTTCTCGACAGCGCAGAGGAAGAGCCGTTCGATCGCATTGCAAGGCTTGCGTCGAAGTTGCTGGAGGCGCCAATCGCCACGGTGACGCTGGTCGATCGCGATCGGCAGTTTTACAAGTCCGCACTCGGCCTCCCAGAGCCAGTGAAGTCGGCCCGCCAAACCCCACTCGAGCTCTCGTTCTGCAGACACACCGTTGCACTCGGCACAGCGCTGGTGATCGCAGACACGCGGGCCGACGAGCGCGTCAACATGATGCCATCCGTGACTGAGCATGGAATTCTCGCCTACGCGGGCGTGCCATTGATCCTGGACGAGTCGGCGATTGGAACCCTCTGCGTGATGGATGTGAGGCCCCGCGACTGGACCGACGATCAGGTCGGCGTGCTTCGCGATCTGGGTGCGATGGTAATGACGGAAATCGAGTTGCGCACGACCATCACCGATCTTGGCCTGGCGGTGTCGGCGGCGGATATCGCGCGTGGGGAAGCAGAGCGGGCAAATCGGGCAAAGACCGACTTTGTCGCCATGTTGAGCCACGACCTGAGGACTCCCTTGAATGCGATCGGCGGCTATCGGCAACTGATAGAGCTTGGCATTCACGGGCCGGTCACCGAGGGCCAGCTTCAGGCGCTATCACGCATCAAGCGCGCGCAGGACCACCTTTCCTACCTCATCGACGAGGTTATGGATTTCGCTCGTCTCGAGTCCGGCTCCGTCTCCCTCGATCTCAGCGAAGTATCCGTTGAGAGTGTGCTGAAGGGACTGGAGGAACTGATCCGTCCCCAGCTCGACGAGAAACAGCTAATCTACGTTTTCGCGGGCGGCGGCCGCAGCACGAGAATGCTTGCCGACAGCGAGAAGGTTGTTCGGATTCTGACCAATCTCCTTACCAACGCGATGAAGTTCACGGAGCCAGGCGGAACGATCACCCTGGGTTGGGTGCCAGGCGATGAATTCGTCAGCATCACCGTGACTGACTCCGGAATTGGCATTCCCTCCGACCGGATCGAGTCAGTGTTCGAGCCATTCGTACAGGTTCCCGGTCAGAAAAAGACGAACCCGCAAGGTGTCGGCCTTGGCTTGGCCATCGGTCGCAAGCTCGCGCGCTTGATGGGAGGCGAGCTCACCGCATCGCCCGCCCCCGTAAGGGGAACAACGTTCTTGATGACGATACCTATTGCCCCGTCGTCACCTCGTGTCCCGGCGTTTTCGCGCTAACCTGGAAGCTTGCGGTAGTTCAGTCTTCTCGATAAACTGAACTAGAGCGCTGCGTTAGTTCAGTTTAGACAGAAAGCTGAACTTCCCCTTAAGTTCCGTTCATCGCCATTGACTTCCGGGAGGCGAAGATACCTGGTCGCTTGGTAGCAAGAAATTGGGAGTACAACCCACATCTGGACGCTCCTCCCAAATATCGGAGGGCTTGCCACTATGAAGCGTTCATTCCAGAACCGCTAGGCTCGCTCAAGTTCAGTCTCGAAGCGTCAGTTGCGGGCGTTGGGTCCGAGGCCGAGGAAGCAATTCGATCGCTTAACCTCAACGCCGTACCGGTCCTTAGACCACTGGCGCGGCTGCTCCTGAGGACTGAATCAATCGCCTCGTCCAAAATCGAAGGGATGCAGCTGGGGGTTAGAGAACTCGCGCGCGCTGAGGCAAAGGCGGATATGGGAATCAAGTCGAGCCAGACCGCGCAGGAAATCCTGGCCAACATCGACGCGATGATCCTCGCTGTAGAGGAAGCGGCAGACGTGCCGAAGTTCGGAGTGCAAGAGATAACTGCGATTCACCGTCGCTTGATGGAGCAATCGGAGCACAGCCACCTGGCTGGAAAAATTCGCACCGAGCAAAACTGGATTGGTGGGAATGACTATAACCCGTGTGGCGCCGCCTTCGTCCCGCCACCACCCGGGGACGTGATGCCGCTGCTGGAGGATTTGTGCTCGGCAATAAATGATGATTTGTTGCCACCGCTCGTTCAGTCTGCCCTGGTGCACGCGCAGTTCGAGACGATCCACCCGTTCGGTGACGGCAACGGCCGCACGGGTCGAGCGTTGATCCATGTAGTTTTCAAGAGGAGGGGGATGACGCCAAACTACGTTCCACCAGTCAGTGTGGCCCTCGCAGCCTCGAAGGACAGGTACATCGCTGGCTTGACCAGCTTTCGCGGCTCGGGCCTCGAGAAATGGATCGAGCATTTTGCTGCCGCGACAACGAAGGCTGCCTATCTCGCTAAAGCCTGTTTAAGCGCCGTTGCTTCGTTGACTGACGAATGGCGAAACCGCGTGAAGGCTTCTGCCCATTCGCCTCGAGCCAACGCGGCGGTTTGGGCAATCCTCGAAATTCTACCGGCGCACCCCGTCATAACGGCGCCCGTGGCAACCGCCGTGACAGGTCGAGCAAAAGCTGCCGTTTACGAGGCTTTCAAGTTATTGGAGAATGTGGGTGTACTTCTGCCGCTCACTTCAGCACCTCGGAATCGGGCTTGGGAAGTGGCGGGTCTATTGGATTTGATCGCGGACCTCGAAGCCGGAAGACAACCAGCGAGCGTGAAGCATAGCACCAACGAAATGGATGCCTGATTCTGACGCAGTCAACCTTACAATCCTGCCGTTACCGCCCGGCTCTGAAGACAGTCTGTCTATTGAGCCGACCCGCAACCGGGCACGGGGAACGATTCATGCCAGACAATAGTATCTATCAGGTCCGCTTCGAGTGTCGAACGGGCCGCAGGGCAACGTCATCAGGAACCATCGATTGATCGCAAAAGCAGCACGCGCAGCCATCACTGTATTGACCTTTTCAGCTGCCTCCGTCGCTACGGCTGGAGCGGCCGGGCTCGGCGGTTCCCCGGAGTCGATGCGGCTGCAGCACAACGTGGCAGTCGAAAACGACTATGATTTCCTGCGCAATTCCCGCGAGCTGCGAGCTCTCGTAGCCGCCGGCAACCTGGATGAATTAACGGGGAATGCCAACTATCGGCTGGCGCGCGTTTCGTATCCGTATGCGCACGCCGAGGTTCGCCTTTTTGTAGAGCGCCTCTCGTCTCAGTACCGTGCCGCAACCGGTAATTTGCTCGTCGTCACCAGCCTGACCCGGCCATCGTCTGAGCAGCCGCGCAACGCACACAAGCTGTCGGTTCACCCAGCAGGCATGGCGGTTGACTTTCGCGTCCCAAAAGTCTCCGCCGATCGGGCGTGGCTGGAGCAGGCGTTGCTCGGCCTGGAAAATTCACGCGTTCTCGACGTGACGCTCGAACGGCGCCCGGCGCATTATCACGTGGCTGTCTTTCCCGCCGAATACAAAGCCTATGTTACTGCCGCAACAAGCGCTGAGCAGGGCGCTGCGGCGATCGCAAAGAACGCGGCTGTACCGGCAGTTACAGCACCCAATACTCCTACGGCTGCATCGGCCCTATCCGCGCCTGCAGCCTCCGGGAGCAACAGTCGCTCAAGGGGCGCGCCGCTCCTGGCGATGCTGGGCTTCAGCTTATTTGCAATACCGGCGGTTATCCTGCGTCGAACAGGCCGCAATATGAAATTTCCCGATCGCTTCGACAGACGCGCCAAACGCGACGCCTGACGTTCGCGCTGCCACGCGACCGGTAGCTTGCCGAAGCGTTCGCGTAGAGTTTACCAATCCTGCCGCTCCAACACTGCCATGAGACATCACTCATTTCTCAGCATCGCTGCCGTCATTCTGCTTGCGGCCTGCGCGACGGATCCAACCACGCCTCCCGAGAATAGCACCTTTCCCCTCACAGCGTCGGTCTCCGAGACCGGTCGCTGCACGGCGAGCGTCATGGGCAGAAACTACGAGTCGAACGGAAAAATCCGTGGGGACCTCCCGCCGAGGTTTACCGGAACCCTGTCTGACCGGGAATATCACGGGCTTGGTTGCATTGTCGATAATCCGGCAGGCGAAGGCGATCTGACGATTGTCTTTTCCGGAAACCGGTTCGGACAGCCGCTCGCTGTCGGCACGTATCAGGTCGTAACCGAGATTCTCGGCGGCAGCCCGCTGCTTCGCGCCAACGTTGCCTTCAGATCTTCGAGCATCGAAGCCGAGAGACTCGCTACTTTCGATGGAGGGCGGGGAACTGTGGTCGTCGACAGTGTCGCCAACGGTGGCCGCCGAATTCGCGTCGACGCAGATGTGTTCTTTTTCGCCCGGCGGGTTTTCTAGAACGTTCGCAGGCGCGAACCGCAATCCGCGCCGAGGCGGCTGGCTACGCCCCCAGCACGAGCGCGAAAATCAGCGGCGCAACGATACTGGCGTCGCTCTCTATCACAAATTTCGGCGTGTCCACGGCCAGCTTCCCCCAGGTGATCTTCTCGTTGGGCACCGCTCCCGAATACGAGCCGTAGCTGGTGGTCGAATCCGATATCTGGCAGAAGTAACCCCAGACGGGAACGTTCGTGCGCTGCAGATCCTGATGCAGCATCGGCACGACGCAAATCGGAAAGTCTCCGGCGATGCCACCACCAATCTGAAAAAACCCGATGGTTCCGTCCGCGGAATTATCCGTGTACCAGTCTGCCAGCACCATCATGTACTCGATGCCCGTCCGAACCGTATGCATATTTTTCACATCGCCCGAAATACAATGGCCTGCATACATGTTGCCTAATGTCGAATCCTCCCAGCCGGGAACGAACATCGGCAGGTTTTTCTCGGCGGCAGCTACCATCCATGAGTCCTTCGCGTCGATCTGATAGCTTCCTTCGAGCGACCCGTTGCGCAGAATCCGGTACATGAACTCGTGCGGGAAGTACCGGTCGCCGCGCCCATCTGCCGCAACCCATTCGTCCAGCACTGCCTTTTCAATGCGACGCATCGCCTCCATTTCCGGAATGCAGGTATCTGTCACGCGGTTCATGTGCCGCTCCAGGAGCTCTGCTTCGTCGGCAGGAGTGAGGTCCCTGTAATTCGGAACCCGCACATAATGATCGTGCGCGACGAGGTTGAAAATGTCCTCCTCGAGATTCGCGCCCGTGCACGTAATCGCCTGAATGCGGTCCTGCCGGATCATCTCGGCCAGCGAGATCCCGAGCTCGGCGGTACTCATCGCGCCGGCAAGAGTCACGAACATCTTGCCGCCACCGTCGAGATGCGCTGTGTATGCGTCGGCGGCGTCGATGACAGTGGCTGCGTTGAAGTGCCGGTACTGATGACGCAGGAACTGCGATACCGGCCCGCCGCGAGGCAGCGTTGGATTCCCTGAAATGGCGCCTGCCGCTTTCCCCGCATCGGCGGCTGAACCTGCCCCGGAATCAGCGCCTGCTATTTCCCGTGAATTCCCGCCTGAAGTGTTCATGCGGCGGATGCTAACGGGATTCGCGGAACAGTGTCAAGCGGCTGAACCTTGATGACGCGCGGCGGATTGGCATGCAGACATCACACTCGAGCGGCCGGGCACTCGCGTTCTCCGCGGTGAGAGTGGCACGACAGTGCGGGAGAGCGCAGTTTTGGCGGCATGAATGTCACCCCCTCCGCCGACCCGATTCTCGTTTCACTTGCCGATCTGCGCGCAGCCGCACGCGTGCTGGCAGGTGTCGCTATCCGCACTCCACTGCTCCGAGACGACGTACTCGGCGAACAGGTTTGCGCGCCTGTCTGGTACAAGCCGGAAGGCCTTCAGCGTGGAGGGGCTTTCAAGTTTCGCGGGGCGTACTGCTTTCTCAACTCCCTGCCGCAGAGCGTTCGTGCACGCGGAGTTGTTGCGCCGTCGTCGGGAAATCACGGTCAGGGCGTGGCCATGGCCGCAAAGATATTTGGAGTTCCGGCCACAGTAGTGATGCCCACGAACGTAACTCTCGCCAAGCGGCTGGGTGCCGAGCGTCTGGGTGCGCGCATTGTTCTCGAGGGTACCACTACCCAGGAGCGCGCTGACAAGGCAAGGGAAATCTGCGACGCCGAGGGCATGACTCTGGTGCACCCTTATGATGACCCGACGATCATCGCGGGCCAGGGAACGGTTGGACTCGAGATAGTGGAGGACATGCCGGACGTCGAGACGGTGCTGGTGCCTGTCGGCGGGGGCGGATTGAGTGCCGGTGTAGCGACGGCGATCAAGCTGCTCGCGCCGCGCGCCAGAGTCGTCGGTGTCGAACCTGTGAGCGCGCCCAAGCTTTACAGGGCAAGAGAGCAGGGGGCACCGGTGCGGCTGACCACCACCGGCGGGCTCGCCGATGGCCTACAGGCAAGCGAGATCGGCGGACGGCCATTTTCGCACCATCAGGCGTATATCGACGACGTTGTGCTGGTAGACGACGGACCGCTTCCCTCGGCCATGCGCCACCTGCTCGACCGGATGAAAATTGTCGTTGAGCCGAGTGGGGCGATAACGGTCGCGGCGATAATGACAGGCGTGGTTAAACCCACCGGAAACACGGTGGCGGTGCTCAGCGGCGGAAACGTCGAGTGGGCAGGTATGGCCAAGCTGTTCGCCGCCTGCTGATTTGGTGACCCGTTACCCGTTACCCGTCGACGGATTCAGCACCGCCTTGCGCGATGGTCCCGCGGCGAGCAATCAACAAATCCGGACGCCCAGAATCCGCGTTTTGCACCCCTCGCTTCTGCCACCGCCGCCCGAATCAAGGCGGCGTGGCGCACGTTGGGCGGATATACCAGCGCGGTTACGTAGCCGCTTCGTGCCATCGCCTGGTTGACCATCCGGCCATCGGACAGGTACACGTACCCAAGTATTCGACCGTATTGATCGCTTTCGCGAACGTCGGTCTCGATCCGGACGCGTGTTCCGACAGGCATGATGCGCAGCAATGCGTCACGCGCTTCGCGGCCTTCACGGCCCTGTGAGAGCTCCGGGGCATCGATCATCAGAATCCTGACGCGGCCCGCGGAACCACAGGTCATACTGTCCCCATCGGCAACTCGCGTGACCGTGCAGTCGATCGCCGGCCGCAATGCCGCCTGGTTCGGGCGCTCCACGCTCGCCGCAACCACCCCAGGCTGCACATTCGCTATTGCCTCCCGCGGTGCCGCATTGTATGCAGGTAGCTGGCGGTAACTCGATCTGGAGGTGGCGCCGCGGTCGGCAGAAGCGACTTCCGCCCCGGAGGTTAGCGAACCGTTGTCGGACTCGCGGCACGCGACAGGAATCAGAATGAACGCCGCAGCGATCAGGCGACGTCTATTGTTCACTTTCACCTTCTGAAAGTATCTCCTCGGGATTCGTTGAGTTTCTGTGCGCTGGAGCCGATCCTGCGGCAAATTGATTGCACGGGCCTTGATTTGACGTGAACGCCGTGTCGACTGGGCCGATTTTGTAGTGACCGGACGCTGTTGGATGTGAAGTGGTTGCAGAGTGGTATTCACTTTTGCCGGAACTCTCGATGAGCTCGATAAGGTACACCTTGGCTTTCGCAACGATTGCACTGCTGCTGCCGGGTTGCAAGGACGCAAGCGGACCTAGGACAGGACCTCCCGCGTCACTGCTTGCTCAGTCGCCACTCGAATTCCTTGGCGCGTTCGGTCAGCCGCTGGCCACTCCGCCACGGGTTGCGGTTTTCGATGCGGCCGGGCGTCCGGTTGCAGGCGTGGCTGTCATGTTTTCTGTCGCTGGCGCAATGGGAGCACCAGTCATCACGTCGCAGATGGCACTGGCTGACGGAACTGCCACCCTGTCAGCGCTGACGGTGCCCAACACGTTCGGAACTACTACCGTGGTCGCCACGGTGGAAGCTCTGCCGCCGATCACGTTCAGGCTGACGGCCATCGCTCCGGATGCTGGTGTCGTCGCGTTCGATCTGGCCGAGCCTGTGGGAGACACGCTTGCGGAGGCGAAGACGGGGGATCCAAAAGGAATCGACGTCGTCAGAATAAGAGGGGATTTCAAGCGTGACACGCTTCTGATCACGCTGACCTTTGCGGCTCCGGTGGCGTCCGGCGCCGCGAATGCGCCCAATTCCGTAACTGGTCTGATCGAAATCGACCTCGATGACAATGCTGCCACAGGCCCTGCGCCCTTCAGCAATGAATTCGGAGCGACGGCCACCATTGGCGTCGAGAGAATACTGATTCTGGGAGGCCCGGATCTGTCGTCGGCCATCATCACCGACGGAGCTTCTCAGATGAGAATCGCCACCACTTACGTGGGGAACTCGGTGACCATGAGAATCCCCGTGAACCTGCTCGGGAACGACGATGGCAACTTCACCTTCGTCGGAGTGATAGGAACCATCGACAGGCCGACAGACGTGTTTCCGAATCTCGGTCAGACAGCGGTACGAAGGGGCACGGTCGTCGCAGGCATCCGCAGCTCCGGTGAGGTCAGGCTGTTGCCAGCTGACTTGTACAGTGCGGACAGCGGCTGGCGGTCGCGTCTATGGCCATCCGGCAGAATGGGCATGGAGCCGTAGCAGGGGGCTTCACGAGCGGTGCTTCGGGAATGAATGCTTTGGTGATCCGCCACACCACGAACCCGACGATCAGAAAATTCAGAAGGACGCTGGCGAAATCCCCGATCCCGAATTTGAAGGGGCCGACGTTGAGGGTTGCCTTCTGCCATGCGCCCCCCGCCGTCGATACCGCCACTATCGGCATAATGAAGTCGTCCACAAGAGCCTGCACTACTTTGCCGAATGCGGCGCCCATCACTACTGCCAGGGCGAGTGCGAGAATGTTCTCCTTCAGAATGAACGCCTTGAATTCGCGCAGCATTGCCTGATCCCGTGAATGGTGTGGTCGCAAAATATAGGCGCTCTCCCGGCTGGCGGGCGGCCGCTGAACGGGTTCGATGCCTGGCTGGAGAAACCGGTTTGGGCGTGCGCCGTGGGTAACCAGTTGTTTGCCCCTCCGCCAGGCATTAAAATGCAACGGAACCTTTCGGCCTGAAAACGCGACAATACCACCTGTTCCGCGTTCAAGCCGTTTTTCGTGCGACGGTTCGGGTTTTCGTCTTTTTTCGGAGATAGCCAATTTTCTCACTCGTTCTGCCCTCGCACTGTGCGCATCCTGGCGCGGCTCGTCGCCTGACTGGCGTCTGCCGCGGATGATGCGCCTGAACGCTTCGGCCCGGTCTTTACGCCGCCTGACGGCGTTTCGGCCGTTCGCGGTGTTGACCGCGCTGCTGGGCTTCGGGTGGGGCTGTGGCGACGGGCCCACGCGTCCTCCTCCGGCAGTCGCGACGGTCGCGATAACGCCTGTGGGCACAGTGGAGCTGGTGCCCGGCGGCGCGGAAATGGTACAGGTCATCCCCAAGGATGCGTCCGGCAGCGTGCTCACCGCCCGAATCGTCACTTGGTCGAGCTCCGACTCCTCAAAAGTTACAGTTGCGGGCGGATTGATCACGGGCGTGGCTGTTGGCACCGCGGTTATCACAGCCAGCGTCGAAGGTCGCACCGCCAGTGTCGACGTGGTAGTGAAAGAAGGCGCCGTGGTCTCGAGCTCGGGGGGAGCGTTTACGCTCAATGGCGGCGCAGTCGTTCTGACCTTCCCGGCTGGCGCGCTCGCGTCGACCCGGAATCTGACCGTCGTTCCTGCCGCCGCGCCTCCGGCCAATGCGCGCCTTTTGCCCGGAACTGCCTTCGATTTCGGTCCGGTAGCCGCGACATTCGCCTCACCGGTGACGATCACGATAAAATACGATCCCTCGAAAATTGCCGCCGGTAGCCCAGAAGCAGGCTTGCAGCTTTACGAGGTGATTGGGGGGGTATGGAGAGTCGTAGCGGGCAGCACGGTCAACCTGGCCAGCAAGACCGTGAGCGGAGACGTTACGCGCTTTGGAACCTTTGCAGTGATGATGCAGCCGAGGGTCGAATCGATCGCTTTCACCGGGGACGTGAGTAACGTCGTTGTCGGAACCACCCGTCAGCTTGCTGTGATTCTCAGGGATGACCAAGGTGACGTGTTGAGCCGCCCGGTGACCTGGGCCACCAATAACTCTGCAATCCTCACCGTCAATGCATCCTCCGGGCTGGCAACGCCGGGCGTGCCGGGCACAGTGATAGTTACCGCAACATCCGAAGGGAAATCCGTGACAGCGAGCATCACCGTCGTGCCGGGTCCGCCGGCGAGGCTTATCGCTAACACGGGAGACGGACAGGGTGCGACAGCTGGCGCTGCAGTGCCGGCACCACCCTCGGTGAAGGTGACCGATGCCGCGGGCAATCCGGTGGCCGGCGTCGCGGTGACCTTTGCAGTGGCCAGTGGCGGCGGAACAATCACCGGAGCATCGGCAACGACCAATGCCAGCGGCGTCGCCACTGTGGGAAGCTGGGTGCTGGGGACCATAGCAGGTCCCAACTTGCTCACTGCATCGTCAGCCGCGGTTCCGGGCGTTGTCGTGACATTTACCGCCGCGGGAGGAGCTGGGCCAGCAGCGATCATCGTGGCAAATGCCGGAAACAATCAATCTGCGACCGCGGGCGGACTTGTCGCGACGCCGCCGTCAGTCAAGGTTACCGACGCAAACAACAATCCGGTTGCAAACGTTGCAGTGACGTTTACACCCGGTCCGGGGAGTGGCAGTGTTACGGGTGGAGTTGCGTTATCGAACAATCTGGGCATTGCCACCGTTGGCGGATGGCGGCTCGGTACCACTCCTGGCTCGCAAACTCTCATTGCCAGCGCGAGCGGATTGAATGGGAGCCCAATTACTTTCAGCGCGACAGCCGTGGCCCCCGTCCCCGCCACGATGACCCCGTTCGCCGGGAACAATCAGACTGCGATACCGGGCCGACGGATTGCAACGCTTCCATCCGTCAGAATCACTGATGCGGCCGGTATACCCGTGCCGGGATACGTCGTGGCCTTCGCGGTTGTCGTCGGCGGTGGCAGCATCACCGGGGCAGAAGCGACGACCAATGCGGACGGTATCGCGACGGTCGGCAGCTGGACCCTCGGCCCGACCATCGGGGACAACCGGCTTACCGCTACCGCCGGGACGCTCGCCGGCAGTCCGTTCACGTTCGTGGCAACGGCGATCGCTCTGCCGCCAACCGCAATTGCCATCAACGCTGGTGACAATCAGAAGGCCCTCGCAAACGCGGCTGTTCCGATCGCGCCGTCGGTCAAGGTCACCGACTCCGAGGGCGTTGGAGTTTCGGGCGTGAGTGTCGTGTTCAGCATCCGCAGCGGAACGGGCACTATCACCGGCGCCAATGCAGTCACCAATGCTTCGGGAATCGCAACGGTCGGGAGCTGGACGCTCGGCATCGGCGGCAATTCGTTGTTCGCTACCGTCCAAGGCCTTACCGGCAACCCGGTGATTTTTGTTGCTATCGGGCAGGCAGAGGTGCAGCTGGTAACGTTTGGTGATTCCAATACCGACCTGGGCTACCAAGGCGCCGAGGCAGCACCAAGAGTCGCATCGTACGTATCAAATGCCAACCCCGCCATCCGACTCGGGCCCGGCGCACCTAACAGTCCGCTGCAGCTCGCCGGCAAAGTTGAATCCCGCTGGCGCGCGAGCCGGTCGAAAACGATCAAGGTCGTGAATCATGGAATCTCGAACACGGGAACGTCGACCGGCCGCAGTTTCCTTGGAAGCCCGAATGCTCTCACGGTAGTCAACGGTGTAACGCGTTTCGACGGCGAAGTACTCGGCGCCGCTTTCCCGTGGAGCGGGAACGAGCCCTCCAACGATTTCTTCCCCGACGGCCCGGTGCGGAGGGTTCAGGCGTTCATGCCGCGCACGTCCGATTACGCGTACATATCGATGGGTACCAACGACGCCCGGCCGGGTGGGCCGTCAGCGACCGAAATTCGCAACAACATCGAGATCATGATTGACAAGTGGACCGCCAGCGGACTCCCGGCGAACCGGCTGATGGTTGCGACGCTGCCACCTCGCAATGCGGGCGCCAGCGAACAAATCCCTCAGCTCAACAATCTCATCCGCACGCTTGCGCAGGCGAAAGGAGTGAGACTCATCGATATTGCAACGCTGACGTCGAACGACAACGGTTTAACGTGGAAGAGTCCGACGCTGCACGTGACGAACGACGAGCTGCACTACGCAGAGTCGGTTCGGGACGCGATCGCCGATCAGATTGTGTCGATCATGTTCCAGGGCACGCCCTGAACAGTTCAGCGGCGCGGAGTCAGTAGACGGTCCGCCTCCTGCTTCTGCTTAAATGCGGGATGCGTGCAACATGCCGGTCAGGCCAGCTACAGTGCCCACTCCGCGATAGCGTTCATCAGCTCCTCACGCTTTTGCAGATGGGCCTGCGCGACGCGCACGCTGACCGCCTCAAACGTCACTTCATCACCGGGCACTTTCTGCGCGAGTGATCCCAGATCCGCCGATATTACGCAACCGGCGACCCGGTAACCTCCGATAGTGGGAGCATCAGCCATGAGTACGATCGGCCCGCCGTCGGGCGGAAGCTGGATCGCACCCGGACACACGGGCTCCGACGTAACAGATTCGCCGCCGGTCTGCATGATTCCGTCGAGTCTGTATCCGGTTCGGTCCGACGCCAGCGATACGTGGTACCTGGCGAACATGAAATCGTGTACAGGATCCCCGCCGGCGAACAACTTGAGCACAATTCTCATTGCGTCGGTGCGCAATGAGGGCTGCAGATGGGCGGGCAGGGGATCACTCACCTGATGACGCCGCATCGACCGCCTGACTGCGCCGGTTGCGATCAGGTCGCCTGACCGCAGACGCCGTCCGTCGTGCCCGCCGAATCCACCGGCGAGGTATGTGCTTCGACTCCCCAGCACCGGTTCGCATGCGATCCCTCTTGAAACTGCAACGTAGAGAAATCTTCCGCCGATGATTCTGTCGACGACGAGGGTGTCGCCCGCCTTCGCGCTGATAGCACGGTAAGGGTCGACAGAAATTCCGCTGAGGGCGCACACCGCATCTGCTCCGCCGATTGCAAATGTGGTGTTGTCGCGGAATTGCAATGCACCGCCGCTCAGTGCCCATTCCAGTCCCGCCGCGCCACGCGCATTGCCGACTATCTGATTCACTGCTGCAAGTGACCATTCGTCCATTGCACCACCCCGCGGAACGCCAGCGCTGCGATACCCGTGCCTTCCCATATCCTGGATGGTCAGGTACGCCGGTGCCCGCGCCACGGCAATCACAAGTCGACCGGATCGAACTTCACCCGGTCGCCCACGCGCAACAGCGCCGGGGTATCGCGCATCGCATCGAACATTACGGTCTCGGTATGTCCGATGATGTTCCATCCTCCCGGCGTCGTCGAGGGATAAACGGCGGTCTGCAAGTCGGCGATCGCGACCGAGCCGGGCCGTACGTGTTTCCGGGGCGATGCGAGGCGTGGACATGAAAGACGAGGGTCGAGCGTGCCGAGATAGGCGAAGCCGGGGACGAATCCGATTACCTGTGCGCGGTAGTCGCCCCCCGAATGGAGCTCGATGAGATCTTTGGTACTCAAACCAGTAGTGCGGCCGACGTTGTCGAGATCTTCTCCATCGTACCGCACCGGAATTCTCACTAACGTCGCCGGCGGAGTGTGAAAATCGTCTGCAGCATCTGCCTCATCCGGGAGCGCCGCCTGAATACGCACGAGCATGTCATCGTAGCTCACCGCGACCGGATCGTAAAAGACGGTGAGCACAGCATACGCCGGAACGATGTCGTCAGCGCCGTCGATCCGCGCGCGAGCCAGCGCCTGTGCGGAGCGAAACACGGCACGACTCAATTCGTCGCTCGCTCCCTCACCGAACCTGATCGCTATTGCGCTGTCGCCGAGTGGCGCGAACGCGGGCGGTCTGAGTATCACGGAGCGAATGGAGCGATGACCATTCCAGCTTGCTCCAGGCGGCGTCTTGCCGCGCGAACCATTGCAAGCGCGCCGACGCTGTCGCCATGGATGCACAATGAATCAGCACACATCGCAATGACTTCGCCGCTGGCTGAGGTGACGGTTTGATCTCTCGCCATCACCAGCGCGCGCTCCGCTGCTACGGAGGGATTGCGTAGCAAAGCGCCGTCGCGGTCTCGCGGCATCAACGTCCCATCATCCAGATATGCCCGATCGATGAACGCCTCCCTCGCAACGCGAAGCCCGGCCGCAGCCGCCTCGGCGGCAAGCGCGCTGCCCGCCGGAGCGAGAACAAACAACTGTGGATCTATCAAGCTGGTCGCGCGGGCAATCGTTCTCGCGATCGTGGGGTCACGCATTGCCTGATTGTAAAGCGCCCCGTGAGGCTTGACGTACTTCAGCTGCGCACCGCCTTCGTCACAGCACAGCAACAGCGCAGTTACCTGAGCGACGATCACCGCTGCGAGATCGGCAGCGGGCATCGATATGCTCTTTCTGCCAAATCCGGCGCGATCGGGATATCCCGGATGTGCGCCGATCGCCACTCCGCGCTGGGCGGCTTCACGAATGGTCTGCCGCATGACGGATTCCGATCCCGCGTGGGCACCGCACGCAATGCTCGCCGACGTCACTATCGCCAGTAATTCAGCATCGCGGGCAAAGCCTTCGCCATCGTGCTCTCCGATATCCGCATTCAGGTCCATGTCGTGCCAATGTAGCACTCGGTGGTTGTCGGATGTCGCAGCACAAACCAAGATATGCGCAATGCAGACCGAGCTGAAACCCGACGCGCAGCCGCGTGGTATCTGGCGGGTGATCGCCGCTTCCACCGCCGGCACGATGATCGAGTGGTATGACTTCTTCATTTTTGGAAGTCTCGCAACGATCATCTCGACGCAGTTCTATCCGTCAGGCAGTCCGACAGCAAGCTTTCTGAAAACGCTCGCCACCTTTGCCGTAGGCTTTGCGGTGCGTCCGCTTGGCGCTCTGTTTTTCGGAAGGGTAGGCGATCTCGTCGGCCGCAAGTACGCGTTTCTCGCAACATTGCTGATCATGGGAGGATCGACTGCTGCAATCGGTATACTCCCCGGCTACGACTCAATCGGTATCGCCGCTCCGATTATCCTTGTGATATTGCGCCTGCTGCAAGGCCTTGCTCTGGGAGGCGAGTACGGAGGCGCCGCCGTGTACGTGGCCGAGCACGTACCGGATGCGCGACGTGGTTTCTACACGAGTTTCATTCAGACCACGGCCACCGTCGGGCTGTTCGTCTCATTGATGGTAATTCTGTTAACGCGCAATGCGCTGGGCGAGGCGGAGTTCGCGCGGTGGGGCTGGCGCATACCATTTCTCCTGTCGATCGCTCTCGTGGCGCTGTCGTTTTACATCCGGCTGCAACTCGGAGAGTCGCCACTGTTCGCCAAACTCAAGGCGCAGGGCGGCTCGGCGGTGTCGCCCATAAGAGAAAGTTTCGACAGCTGGCCGAAATGGAAAGTTGTGCTGCGGGTGCTGTTCGGAGTGACCGCCGGGCAGGCGGTGGTCTGGTATACCGGACAGTTCTACGCCCTCTTCTTTCTCCAGACCGTGCTCAAAATCCCTCTCGCGACTTCGTATGCAATCGTCGCCGCGGCGCTCGTCGCAGGCACTCCATTTTTCATTCTGTTCGGGCATCTGTCGGACAGATTCGGCAGGAAGAGACTGATGATGGCCGGGAATCTTTTCGCGGCGCTTTCATACTTCGTCCTGTACCGTGCAATGACGTCGTTCTCCGCGCCCCTGAATGCACCCGTGATTGTCGCTCTGATTGTCGTGCAGATTGTGTTTGCCGCAATGATCACCGGGCCCGTCGCCGCATTTCTCGTCGAGTCTTTTCCAGCGCGCGTGAGATATACGTCGATGTCACTTCCCTATCATTTCGGCAACGGGTGGTTCGGAGGATTTCTGCCGCTTATCGCCACCGCCCTGGTGGCGCGCACCGGAAACATCTACGCCGGCCTGTTCTACCCCACCGCCATTGCGGCGCTTACGTTCATCGTCGGCTCTCTGACGTTGGAGGAAACGAGCCACCGCAAGATCTGGGACGAGGTGTAGTTTCCGTGCAAATGGGCAAGCAACGTATGCTGGAATCGAGACCCGGAGTTCCCAAGTGTCGCGAATAGTTTCCTTCCTTCCGGCGGCAACGGAGATTGTACACGCGCTTGGCGCAGGTGCCGAGCTCGTTGGCCGCTCGCATGAATGCGACTTTCCGCCGTCGGTGCGCACACTGCCGGTAGTAAGCCGTCCAGCTTTGAAGCTGGATGGTTTGACGCCGGAGCAGATTGACCAGGCGATTGGGGAGCGGATGACGAGCGGCGCTTCGATGTACGAAATCGATGAAGTACTGCTGCGCGATCTGGCGCCGGACGTCATTCTCACTCAGGATCTTTGTCGTGTCTGCGCGCCATCGGGGAATGAGCTGAGTCGCGCCGTGGAATCGTTCGGGCCGCGACCGGAAATTCTTTTCCTCACTCCGCAGACGATCGCCCAGATCGAGGAAAACATCCTTGCGGTCGGTGAGTCTATTGGACGTTCAGTGGAAGCAAACGCACTTGTTGAAACTACCCGGCAGCGGATCGACGCCGTACGCGCGGCGGTCGGCAGTGCGAGAATCCGTCGCGTTGTTTTCCTCGAGTGGACAAATCCGCTCTTTTGTGCCGGACACTGGGTCCCGGAAATGATCGGGCTCGCCGGCGGTTCCGATCCACTCGGCAGGCCGGGGGAGGATTCGGTTCGCGTCGACCAGCGCGATCTGATCGATGCAGCACCGGAGATCATCATCGTGTCACCGTGCGGATACGGTCTCGAACAGTCTGTTGAGTTGGCAAAGACTTTAGCGCGGGTGACGGATGCACGTGTGGTAGCCGTCGATGCCAACGCATATTTCGCGAGGCCGGGTCCGCGAATGTCAGAAGCTGTCGAGCTGCTCGCTCACATATTTCATCCCGAGCTCGTCGGGTGGCCGCGTTCAGAGCGGCCCTGGTCAGACATCGATATTGCTTCCGCTACCGCCGCCTGAGTTCCACAAACGCCGGACAACCCACTTCCTTCCTTCATGCGCACACTCCTGTTTCGTCCCGCTCTTGTAATTGCAGCGGCCATCAGCGCTGCATTCTCCAGCTCACTCGCCGCACAACTCTCAACGCCTCTCGATTCGGCGGCGCTGGATGCATTTCGCTGGCGTGCGATCGGGCCGGCGAACATGGGCGGTAGAGTCACGGATATCGAAGTCGATCCGCGAAACCATAAGGTCTTTTACGTTGCCACCGCCACGGGTGGCATCTGGAAGACCGTCAACGCCGCAACGATGTTTTTTCCGCTGTTCGACAGGGAGCGCGTGATCTCAATGGGGGACCTTGCAATTGCCCCTTCCAACCCGGACATACTCTATGCCGGCACGGGTGAGGAAGACGCCCGCAATTCAATCTCTCCCGGAGGCGGCATTTACAAATCCACGGATGCAGGTAAGTCGTGGAAATTGGCGGGGCTCGAGAAAACACAACATATCGGACGCGTTGTTGTCGATCCCCAGGATCCGAACATCGTGTACGTGGCTGCGGTCGGTCACACCTGGGGGGCGAATCCGGAGCGGGGCCTCTACAAGACAATTGATGGTGGCGCGTCGTGGAAGCTGGTCAAGTTCATAAGCGACAAGGCCGGCTTCATCGATCTGGAGATGCATCCGACTGACCGGAACACGCTTTACGCTGCAAGCTGGGAACGCGTGCGCGGACCGTATTTCCTCAACAGCGGGGGAAAGGGAAGCGGCCTCTGGAAGTCCACCGATGCGGGAGCAACGTGGACTGAAATAAGGGGAGGCGGCTTTCCCGCTACACCGAAAGGCAGGATCGGCATCGCAGTGGCGCCTTCCAATCCGCAGGTGATCTACGCGCTTGTCGAGGCCGATACGTTGCCGAAACCAGCCGTGCGCGGGCAGCGTGCGGATACGGCGCGCGCGCAAAGGCTCAACAGCGGCCTCTACCGTTCGGCGGATGGCGGCTCCACATGGGCGTTGATGCAGCGGAACGCAGGCGACGCGCGTCCATTTTACTACTCGCAGGTTCGCGTCGACCCAAAGAATCCCGACCGCGTTTACTGGATGTCATCGGTGTTTCGCTTTTCGGATGACGGGGGGAAAACCGAGCGCCGCGGCGCACTCTCCATTCATACCGACTGGCATGCGATGTGGATCAATCCGCGTGATCCCGAACACTTCATAATCGGCAACGATGGCGGCATTGGCATCACCTGGGACCGCGGTGGTACGTACGACTTTCCGAACACGTTTCCAATCGGACAGTTTTATGCAATCAGCTTCGATATGGCCAAGCCGTACCGGGTGTGTGGCGGGCTTCAGGACAATGGATCGTGGTGCGGGCCGAGCCGCACGCGGGGCCGGCTTGGCTCGACGAATGCCGACTGGTTCAACGTCGGCGGCGGCGACGGATTTTACACTGCCAGCGATCCCAACGACCCCAACATCATCTACAGCGAATCGCAGGGCGGCAATGCTTCCCGGCTGGATCTGGCGAACGGCGCGCGCTACACGATAATGCGCGGCGGCACGCGCGGGCAAACTCAGTTCGAGGATTCGCTGATCATTGCGCGGGGAGACACTACCCGGCCTGAAACGCCGCAGGTGAGCGCTGCCCTCACGTCACTCCGAAATCGGGCCTCTGCAGATTCGGCGCGGCGCTATCGGTTCAACTGGGCAGCTCCGTTCTTCCTGTCGCCGCATTCCGCCACGACGGTATACATGGGCGGCAACCGGGTGCTGAAATCGTCCAACCGCGGCGATAATTTCTTCCCGATTTCTCCCGATCTTTCCAGGGCCGACTCGACCCGCCTCCGAATCAGCACCAGAACCACGGGCGGAATAACGCGCGACGCGACCGGCGCTGAGACACATGGCACCATTACGACGCTGGCGGAATCGCCAGTAAGGCCTGGCATTCTCTGGGCAGGCACGGACGATGGCAACACATGGGGATCCACGAACGACGGAGGCGCGTGGACAAATCTGACAACACGTTTTCCGGGACTCCCGGCACGCACGTGGGTGAGCAGGGTGGAACCATCGCATTTTGACACGGCAACGGTCTACGTGTCGTTTGACAGGCACAGGGACAATGATTTCAGACCGTACCTCTACGTGTCGAACGATTTTGGCCGGACCTTCCGGTCGATCGCGAACAACCTGCCGTCGGGAAGCGCGGATTTCATTCATGTCGTTCGCGAGGACCCGCACAATCGCGATCTGCTTTTCGTGGGCACGGACCTTGGCGTCTACGTATCCACGAACCGCGGCGCAAGCTGGCAACGTTTCATGAACGGACTTCCCTCCGTTCCCGTTCACGACCTGCAGATTCATCCGCGAGATCGTGAACTGATCGCCGGTACTCATGGCCGCTCGATATGGATGGTTGATGTCGCGCCGCTGGAGCAGATGGCCGACAGCATTGTTTCGCGAAGCGCATGGTTCTTTCAACCGGGCCCGAGCTACCAGTACGCCCAGACTACAACTCAGCAGTGGAATGGCAACAAGATATTCTCCGCGGAGAATCCTCCATTCGGGACACCGCTCGCGTATCGGCTCACTGCCGGCGATTCGCGCCGAGATACGGCGCGCATCGTAATCACGAACGTGCGCGGCGACGTCGTGCGCCGCTTGAACGGGCCGGGAGGGCCGGGCGTGCATCGCGTCTACTGGGACTACCGCGGTCTCCCGCGCGCTCTCGGGCCGGCCGCGTTGCGGGACAGCATTCGCGCCGCAGGCGTGCGCCGGCAACGTGAGGACTCCGTGCGGCGTGCAGGAGGCGACAGCGCCTCCGGCCGGCGTGACACCACGGCCGGGCGTGCAGGACGGCAGCGTGCTTCGCTCTCGCTTTCGCCCGATGAGAGCCTGAATCTTCGGCCTGCCGAGGCGCCTCTTCGCGCCGGCGTTGGTGCTCCGCAGGGTGGTGCCGCAGGCGGTGGAGGCGGAGCAGGGGGCGGGGGTGGCGGGTTTGGCGGTCAGCGTACCGGCGCGCCGGTTGGTGAAGGCGACTACCTGGTCACCATAACCGCTGGAGGCCAGACGATGCGGCGTGTGATTCACGTCGAGCGCACCGGCCAGCTTCCTCCCGATCCATTCTTCGAGCTCGAGGAAGAAGGCGAATACTAACCGCGGACTTTACAGCTTTCTTACCAGCCACTGACCCATTGCTGATGCTCCGACCCGGGGGCGGATTCTATATTCACTGGATCAGGATTTTTGCGGCGGCGCGTCAATCGCGCCGCCGCATTGGTATGCGGCGCAGATAACAGCCCGGCAGCCCGGAGAGTCGAGTCAGTGATCGCAGAATCAGGGTTCAAGTTGAACGCGGTATGAGAAGCCGGCCGCCGGCCAATCGCTCGCGCCCGGCACTGCTGGTCGTTCTTCTCGTGCTGGCGCTGGCGATGAGTGGAATTCTGGCATACCAGGCGCAGGCCGCTGCACGGACCAATCGTCGGGCTGCTGAGCGAGCGTTGAATGACTATGCGGCGTTTGCGTCGTGGCAGATGAACCAGCAGTCGTCACACGAATTCCTCAGCGCGATGATATCGACTTTCATCGTTCCGCTCACGCGTGTAGACCCCGCCAATCACGCCGGGTGGCCGACCCCCGGCGACTTCATGGCGGCGTCGCGTCAGCCTCAGGTGCCCGCGAAATATCTCGACGGTGTCCGGTTCTATTTCCGATTCGACTGGCGGGACAGTGCCATGACCATCGCGGGCCAACAGCCATCGGCGCGGGTTCTGCGCTGGGTGCGCGACACCTTCGCGAGTTAGCCGCGGCGGTTCGAAACACCGCCCATCAGGACGCAGGCATTCGGATCCGCAGACCGCAGTCCGGCGACACTGCTCGGCATCATCATCACGAACGATTCCTACGTAGCGAGCATCGACAGTATCGAGGGCCGCCTGCGCATCGTATGCTACGTTGTCTCGCGGGATTACGACGGTAGTCCCCTCCTTACTTACGGCTTCGAGACCGACGCCCGCTCTTTCGTGCAGCCGTTGTTCCGCCAGGTTCTCGACCGGAGCACGCTGCTGCCACCTTCGCTGCTGCGTGGTATCGCGCGCGATTCAGTCCTGACGGTCAGCGCTATGGCGCCAGTGGGTGGCAACGTATTCCAGTCGGCGACCGATGTATTCCCGTCATCTTCCACTGCCGTCGATTCCCTGGATGAGCGTTTCGGCCGGATGCGGCTTTGCCGTGCCGCTGCGCTCCGACATTGCTCCTCAGCTGGTGTTGGGGGGACTTCCCAGGTCGCGCCTTCCAACCCTCGGTATTTTGTTTGCATTGACGGTCGGGTTGATCGTGGCAGCGGTGCTGCAGTTGCGGCGCCAGCAGCAACTTGCCCAGCTTCGGGTCGACTTTGTCTCGGGAGTATCTCATGAACTCCGGACGCCCCTGGGGCAGATCCGGCTCTTTGCCGAGCTCATCCGCGATGGAAAACTTCGTTCGAAAGAGGAACGCGACCGGTCGATCGGGATTATCGACGAAGAGGCGCAGCGTCTTACTTACCTCGTCGAGAATGTGCTCTCCTTTGCCCGTGCCGAGCATGGCGGAAGCCGTGTAGTTGCGGAACCGGTTGCAATGAATCGCGAGGTGGAGGCTGCCATCGATGCATTCGTACCGCTTGCCCGCGCGCGCCGCGCGAAGCTGGAGTCGAGGATCGCAACGGGGTACCTGGCGCGTGTTGACCCGCGGGCGCTGCGCCAGATAGTGCTCAACCTGCTCGACAACGCGGTGAAATATGGTCCTGTCGGCCAGACGGTTTCTGTCGAGCTATCGGGCACTGACCAGCGGGTGACCATCGCCGTATCGGACGAAGGCCCGGGAGTTCCACGTGACGCAAGGGAGAAGATCTGGGATCCCTACTTTCGGCTTGGGCGGGAAGCTGAGTCCGCGGCCGGGGGCAGCGGAATCGGATTGTCTATCGTGAGCGAGCTCGTGCAGCTGCACTCGGGAAATGCATGGGTGGAGGACGCTCCCGGAGGAGGAGCAAGGTTTATGGTTGAATTTCCGCGAGAGGCCGGCGACGCCGCTGTCGGCAGGCAATCGGTGGGCGATCGTACGGTCGCAGGAGCGAATTGGTGAGCAAGGTCCTCCTGATAGAAGACAACGAAAACCTTGCCTTTGGCTTCACGCGGAGTCTGGAGGCCGAAGGTTACGAGGTGGAGAGCGCCACGGATGGGTTACGCGGGTTCGAGATGGCGATATCCGGGGACGCTGACCTGGTCGTGCTCGACGTGATGCTGCCGACCATGGACGGGTACACCATTCTCAAACAGTTGAGAAATCACGGGAAGGACGTTCCGGTGCTCATCCTGACCGCTCGTGGGGAAGAAGCCGACAAGGTATTCGGGTTCCGTCTGGGCGCAGATGATTATGTGACGAAACCGTTCAGTCTGTCCGAGTTGATGGCGCGCGTAGAGGCAATACTCCGGCGCGCCAGGGTCGTTGATCAGCGGGACGGCGACCCCGCCATCGAGGAGTTCGGCACGGTCTCCATCAACACTCTCTCGCGGACTGTCAGAAAATCTGACCTCGAGATTGCTCTTACGCCCAAGGAGTTCGACCTCCTGTTGTCACTGGTCAGACGGCGCGGCGCCGTTGTAAGCCGCCTTCATCTGCTGAAGGAAGTCTGGGGTCACCAGGCTGAAGTGATGACCCGCACGGTGGATATCCACATTGCCGAGCTTCGCCGAAAGCTCGAAGACGACCCATCATCGCCGCGCCATATTTTGACGGTCTGGAAGGCAGGCTACCGCCTGGAGGCGTAGCTGACTCTATCCCCGATCCCTTGATGCGCGAGCGGCGCCTGGGGTTGCGGCAGGGGCGGGGGGTGGCTTCTGCCGCGGCCCCTTCGGCTTCACCGTAAGCTGTTGTCCAATCCTGACCCGATCTCCAACGAGGTTATTCCATGCCCTGATCTGCTCAGGCGTGGTGTCGAACCGGGTTGCGATCGTCGAGATGGCATCGCCGCGTTTGACGACATAGTAGATTGGCTCGTCGATGACCACTGCGACGGCTGCGCGCAGCTGCCGCTCGCGAGCGGCTTCGGTTTTCTGGGCAACGATACGCGTGTTCACGTGATCGATCAGACTGTCCAGTGCCCCCTCGGCTCCCTTGGCGGCAGCAAAGTTGCCTGCCTTGCTGTTACCATGCGCGATCACAACGCCCTTCGCCGTGAGGCCGTACAGCCGTTGCCTGTCCATCGACAGCAGCGTGTCGTTCGCATACTCGAACTGCAGGATTGTCGCCGGTGCATCATCGCTGGCGAGTTTGTCGGTAGGAGATACGCCGATGAATATCACCCGGTCGTTCGTGGCCACGAGCAGGCCATTGCTGGCCCGATAGTAGTCCGCCGGCCGCCGGTGGTACGCTTTGGCATACCTTTCGACGCGTTCACCGAAATGCAGCATTCCTCCGTTCAGCTCACGGGATGCGATGGTCCACGCTCCGCGTGGATCGACGCTGCGAGTGTAAATGGCGTAACCGAAGACAGCCAGCACCGCCGCAATAACGACTGCCCCTATCGCCGAGCGTTTCAGGAATCGGAACAGTCGGTACAGCCCTTCGGACTCCTTCATTTCGCTTCAGTCCACATGATTTCAGGGGCTATCACAAATATGCTCTTTGAGATATAGTCAAGGGAAACGACAGTCATTTATGGGGTAGCATATTCGTTGCAATACGCGCAATCTCCATACCGGGCTCTGGCATCCACGGTGCAGAGTAGCGGTCAGGCAAATCTTCCAGGAGCTCGATGACCCAGTACGACGCCGGCAGTCAGGTCCCGGAAGACCGACGCAATGTTGGGGGCAATGAGTTCACCAATGTCCGCCGCCGAAGCGTCGAACGGCCTCCGCTGTCTAGGTGGCAGCGCGCCGCGAAAACTGTGTTCCACGCCGTCGGCGCCAGTCTCCTGCTTGCAGGAGGAACGATCTGGACTCTCAATAATCAGAAGACGAAGTACGCCAGGCCCGGCGAGCTCCTCCAGTTGCCTGCCAGCATCGTTCAGGCTGTACCCGTCGGCGAACAGGTTTTTCGCGTCAGCAGCGTTTTACGCAGATACACGAAGGATACCACTCGCGCCGACCGGATCGCCGCCGCCCTGGTCCGCGAGGGCGGGAAACGCGACCTGGATCCGGCGCTGCTCGTGGGCCTGCTTATCGCCGAAAATGCCAAGCTCGATCCTACGGCGCGAAGCAACGTGAGTGCCCGTGGAATCATGCAAATCATGCCGTTTCACGCTGGAAAGTGGAAGGATTGTCCTTCCACCGATCTGGTGGATGTCGATTCGAACATCTGCTACGGCACGAGTATTCTCGCGCAGTATATAAAAAAGGCGCCGAACCTCGAGAAGGCGTTGTTGCGCTACAACGGCTGCGTGCGGGGGACGAATACGAAGAACTGTCATACATATTCGGGGAAGGTGCTGAGGTACGCTGACAAGGCTGCGTCGCAGATGCTGAGCGCCACGTTTAACGCACCAGTCGAATAAGAGGCTCAGGCTGAGGGGCAGACGAAGCGGGCAGTCACCTTGCTCCCCTCGCCCGGAGGCGTTACTCTCCAGAGTTGGTTCGCCCGGCCCTCCGCACCAGATGGGGCCATCCACGGCGTCTTTAGGCCACCTTCTGACGACAACCGGAGGCATCATTGATTCAGCGGCGTAATTACGGTTTGTCGCGCATCAAGCCAGTCAGAACCAGCCTGCGGTCGGTGAATGACCGCGCTCAGGTCGAGCAGCTATATCGCCCGCGCTGGCGCCGGTACCTCGCTGCGGCCGTTCACGGAACAGGCCTCAGCGTGCTCCTTGCCGCCGGCACCGTCTGGACGATCAACCAGTCCCATCCTGCCTTCAAGCGGCCTGCCGAGCTGCTGAGGCTCCCGGGCGCTGTGATCAGAGCGCCGCTGCCCAGCGCTGACGCGTTCCGGATCGGGCAGGTACTGCGCCGCTACACCCGCAACGGCGAAGTCGCTGACAGAATCGCGGAGGCGGTGGTGTCCGAGGGCCGCAGGAAGAAGATCGACCCGGCGTTGCTCGTAGGCGTCATGCTCGTGGAGTCCGATAACCTGAACCCCCGCGCCCGCAGCTTCGTCGGTGCTGCGGGGCTCATGCAGGTAATGCCCTTCCACGCCGGGAAATGGCGTTGTGGCTCCTCCGATCTGTATGATATCGAGGCCAACATATGCCATGGCGTGAGTGTTCTAGCGGATAACATCAAACGAGCGCCCAATCTGCGCACTGCGCTTCAACGGTACAACGGTTGTGTGCGCGGGAGAAACACTCCGGGCTGCGCGGCCTATTCAGGAAAGGTCATGAAGGCGACCACGCGGACTGCTCTTCAGATGATGGCCATCGACACGCCACCCGAAGGCTAGAAGGTTCTGCAGGCCGGCGACGCTTCGCTGGGTAGGGCTGCCGGCAGATCGAAAGTGGGCATCTCTCCCGGCTGGATACTGGCCGTTTCGCTGCTCGGTATTTCCTTCGCGGGTCCGCTCGTCCATCTGTCCGCCGCAAACCCGCTTGCAATCGCAGTCTGGCGCCTGTGTTTTTCGCTCGTGATCGTGGCGATTGCACTCGCGTGGAGCGGGGAGTGGAGACAGTGGCAGAGTCTTTCGCTGAGAGATTCTGCCTTTGCGATTCTTTCAGGCGTCGCGCTGGCGTTCCATTTCTGGGCATGGAACGCTTCGATCCATCTTACCACGATTGCTGCTTCCGTCACGCTGGTGAGTCTGCAACCCGCGGTCATCGTGGCAATCTCCGCGGTCTTTCTCCGCGATGCGCCAACGCGGCGGCAGATTCTGGGAATCGCGGTAGCAATCTCCGGCGCATTGATCGTCGCCGCACCTGATTTCGATTCTGCCGGAAGCGTCAGCGGCGATCGGGCGATGTTTGGAAATCTGCTGGCGCTGTCGGCAGCGATTACTGCCGGCATCTATTACAGCGTTGGGCGGCACCTTCGCTTACGCTATGGTCTATGGGCTTACGTTGGGCTTGCTTACTCCGCCTGCGCGGTCGTTCTCGTCATCCTGGCAATCGCAAACGGGGTGGAGCTGGCTCCCCAGCCCCCACGTGAGCTCTCAATCTTCGCCGCTCTTGCGGTTGGCCCCATGCTGCTGGGCCATACCGGAATGAACTGGGCGCTCAAGTATCTACCCGCATACGTGGTGAACCTTGTCGTGCTTGGCGAGCCGATCGGAGCAACGCTCATTGCAGCACTGCTTCCGGGGATCGCGCAGGTCCCGTCGGGAGTGACGCTTGCGGGCGGTGCAGTGATTCTCGCCGGAGTTGTCCTGGTCGCAATCGGCACCTCCGTTCCGCGCAAAGCAGAGCGGATGCGGGAAAGGTAAATTCCATATCAGACTCACAGCTTATCGTTCCCGGACCCCCTAAAGATGCAAATTCGTTCTTCGCTGATACTCATCGCCGCGGTCACTATTTTCACGGCTCCGGCAGTCGACGCCCAGGCGCGCATCACCACTCCGAAACAGCAGTTCGGCAACGCCATTGGCGACGACTATTTTCTCGTGAACTACGCTCAGGTCGCCGAATACTGGAAGCGCCTCGACCGTGAATCAGATCGGATGAGAGTCGTCCAGATGGGCACGACCGCCGAAGGCCGGCCAATGTGGATGTCGATCATCACAGCGCCGGAGAACTTCAAGCGCCTTGCGCGTTATCAGGAGATCTCAGCGCGCCTCGCACGGGCTGAGGGGCTGACCGACGCTCAGGCACGCGCCCTGGCGAAGGAAGGGAAGGCGGTCGTCTGGATTGACGGCGGGCTGCACGCCACCGAGGTTCTCGGCGCGCAGCAGCTGGTGCAGTGGGTCTACGAAATGGTCAGCCGCAACGATCCCGAAACGCAACGCTTTCTTCGGGACGTGATTCTTCTCGCCGTTCCCGCAAACCCTGACGGCATGGACCTCGTGTCGAATTGGTACATGCGCAACCCGGTGCCTGGCAAGAGATCTACGGCCGGCGTTCCGCGATTGTACCAGAAATATGCGGGCCACGACAACAACCGCGATTCGTACATGGCGTCGCAACCAGAGACACAGGCAATGGACAGCATTCTGTTCCGAGCCTGGTATCCGCAGATCATGTACAACCATCATCAGACCGGCCCGGCCGGAACGGTGATGTTTGCGCCACCTTTTCGCGATCCCTTCAACTACAATCTCGACCCGCTGATACCGGTCGGCATCGACCTTGTAGGCGCAGCAATGCATGGGCGATTCGTGGCTGAAGGGAAACCTGGTACGACGATGCGTGGTGGAGCCAATTATTCGACTTGGTGGAACGGTGGGCTTCGTACGACCGTCTACTATCACAACATGATTGGGCTGCTGACGGAAACAATCGGCCATCCGACGCCGATGGAAGTGGCATTCGTGCCCGACAGGCTGCTGCCGAGTGGCGCTACGCCATTCCCTATCATGCCTCAGAAATGGCATTTCGCCCAGTCACTCGCTTACGAGCTTTCCGCCAATCGGGCGGTGATGGATGTTGCATCCAAGTATCGTGAGGATTTTCTCTACAACATCTACCGGATGGGGCGAAACTCGATCGACCGGGGCAACACCGACACATGGACGCTTACGCCAAACCGCGTCAGCGCTGTGAAGCAGGCAGTGGAAAAAAATCGAACCGCCAAGGTTCAGGCGACGCCGGCTCAGTATCTCAATGTTCTCCGGGACCCGGCGGCGCGCGACCCGCGGGGTTACATCATTCCCGCCGACCAGGCCGATTTCAGTACCGCCTCACGGTTTGTGAATGCGCTGGTCAAGAACGGCATCACGATCCATCGCGCTACGCGCGCGTTCAACGTGTCGGGCCGGAATTATCCGTCGGGCTCGTACGTGGTGATGACAGCGCAGGCATTCCGTCCTCACGTGATGGATATGTTCGAGCCGCAGAATCATCCTGATGACATCCCGTATCCGGGCGGACCTCCCACTCCTCCCTATGACAATGCCGGGTGGACCCTGGCTTACCTGATGGGTGTGAAGTTCGACCGGGTACTCGACCCGTTCACGGGGCCGTTCGAGAAGCTGAAAGGGTTTGCGCCAGTGCCGCGCGGATCCGTCGCTCAGGCTGACGCGGGCGCACCCGGGTCAATCGGGACGGGCACCAACGGGGTTGGAGCGCTCTATACCCTGGACAGGGGAACGAACGACGCCTTTGCCGCTGTGAACCGTCTGCTGGCTGCTGGAGAAGATGTGTTCACTGTCAGCGCTGATACACGGGTGGGTGACAGAATGCTAGCTGCGGGTACGTTCGTGGTTCGCGCCCGGCCCGCAACGATGCCGATTCTTCGCAAGCTTGCCATCGACCGCGGGGTGTCTTTTCAGGCCGTAAATGGCGTCAGCAACATAGACGGAATGACGAAGCTTCGAGTGCCGCGGATCGCACTGTGGGATGTCTACGGCGGGTCGATGCCTTCGGGCTGGACGCGGTTTGTGCTCGAGCAGTTTGAGTTTCCATATCAGGTTGCGTACGCGGGTGATCTGGACGCGGGCAACCTCAATACGAAGTATGACGTTCTCATTCTACCCGATGGAGCAACGCTCTCAGCCGGCGATTCGGCGCGCGGGTTTGAATCACGGGTCCAACCCGCCGACGTGCCAGTTGAGTGGCGCTCGCGCATGGGGCGGATCTCGGCCGCGAAAACGTTGCCACAGATTCGCTCCTTTCTCGAGAAGGGTGGCACTGTCCTCGCACTCGGTGATGCGGCCAACATCGCGTATTCGCTGGAGCTCCCGGTTTCGAGTGCCGTTATCGATAGCGCCGGCAAGGCACTGGGACGTGCCCGCTATTACGTGCCGGGATCTGTGCTGCAGGTTGCCGTCGACACCACTAATGCAATCGCCTGGGGTATGCCATCGCGCACCGATGTCTACTTCGACAACAGCCCAGCGTTTCGGCTTGCATCCAGCGCACCGAAAAGAGGGTTGAAAACCGTTGCGCGGTTCGACAGCGGCACGCCGCTGAGAAGCGGTTGGGCGTGGGGCCAGAGCGTGCTTGACGGTGCTTCGGAGATAGTTGTGGCACCGGTCGGAGCGGGAAGTGTAGTTCTATACGGACCGGAAGTGAGTTTTCGCGGACAGACCCACGGCACCTTCAGGTTTTTATTCAATGGCATTTATTACGGGCAGGGCGGCCGCCGTTAGCGCGAATCAGCGCTGGCCTTGAAGCGTCCTGCCACAGTCGACCGGGAGCCGCACCCATGAAAGCCTTCGCCTTTATTCTCGTCTTCGGCGCTGTCGCCTGTACTCCCGCGATGCAGTCACCGGGAGAGCAGCCAGCGCCCGAGGAGTCGCCGCGCCGAGGTGGCATCGACGGCTCCCGCGTGCTCATTCGCGAGATGCACGATCGTTATGCCGGCAAGTGGTACAGGACACTGCGTTTCGAGCAGACCAACACGTTCTATACCCAGTCGGGTAAGGAAGAGAAGTCCCAGTGGGTCGAGAACCTTTCGGTACCGGGAAGGCTTCGCATCGACTTTCTGCCGTTGTCCGCCCGGAGCGGGATGCTAATTCTCAATAATCGCGTGACGACGTTCGATAACGGCCGCCGCGTCCAGACCCGTCGCTCCATTCAACCCCTCCTTACTCTCACGGCTGATGTGTACGCCATTCCGGCGTCAGTTACCATTCGCCGGATCGACTCGCTTGGCATCGATCTCTCGAAGTTCCACGAGACGCGGTGGCAGAAGGAGCGTACTTATGTTATCGGCGCCGAGTCGGGCGATCTGGAGTCCACTCAGATCTGGGTGGATGCAGATCGATTGCTGCTCATGCGGTTCATTCAGCGGGACCGACGGGGGGATCGAACGACGATTACCGACACGAGAGTGAGCGACTACCGGGACGTCGCTGGGTTCCCGGTGGCGTTCGAGTTTCTGTCATATCGTGACGGCAAGCCGTTCTTCAAGGAAAAGTATGAGAACGTTCGCGTGAACGAGCCCATCCCGTCGCGGCTTTTCGATCCTTCGCGATGGGCCGCCGCACAGCCGGCGGCGCCCTGAGTCTCGTGACGTGTATCGCTTGGCTTCAGGGTCAGGTACCTCAAAGCCCGCAGCCTCGCGTCTACCTCTCCTTTATCAGCGATACCCGGCGGCCTGCATCCTGAACAGCTCGTCGTAGAGCCCCCCCAACGCAACCAGCTCGTCGTGCGACCCCTGCTCGGCGACTGCTCCGTTGTGCAGCACGATGATTCTGTCAGCCATGCGCACCGTCGAGAAGCGGTGTGAAATCAGAATCGCCATTCGGCCGGCAACCAGTTCAGAGAAGCGGACGAATACTTCGTACTCGGCACGCGCGTCGAGTGCCGCCGTGGGCTCGTCCAGTATGAGAACCTGAGCGTCCCGCATATACGCCCGGGCCAGGGCAATCTTCTGCCATTCGCCGCCTGAAAGGTCCACACCCTGCTCGAACCGGCGTCCCAGCATCTGCTGAAAACCCAGCGGGAAACGCGGTAGCAGCGATGCAGCCAGCGAATTGGTTGCTGCAGCTTCGATACTTGGCGGCACTGCATTCCCGTTGCCGAGCTGAGCGCGAACAGATTCGATTTCCCCGACGCCGATGTTCTCGTCGAAGCGCATGTCGTAACGCACGAAGTCCTGGAATATCACTCCGATTGCGTGTCGCAATGACGCCAGATCGTATTCGCGCAGGTCGACACCATCGAGCGTCACACGGCCTTCGGTTGGCTCGTAAAGCCTCGCCATGAGCTTGGTGATGGTCGTCTTGCCCGCTCCATTCTCGCCGACCAGTGCAACACGCTCGCGCGGATTGAGCTTGAGATTCAGTCCGCGAATGGCCCACCGCTCGCTGCCTGGATACCTGAATCCGACATTCTCGAACTCGAAACCGCTCTGAATTTTCACCGGTACCTTTTGCGCATCCGGGCCCGACTTGATAGTGGGCTGCATTTCCAGAAACACAAACAGGTCGCGCAGATAAAGCGCCTGTTCATAAACGCTTGATGCGGAGAGCAGGATACCCTGTATGGTATCGCGACCGCGGGCAAATGATGCCGAAAGAAAGATGAGCGTGCCGGGTGTGATCTCCCCGCGAACCGCCCGCAGCAGAATCACTACATAGGCCGTATAATAGCCCAGAGTGCCGAATATCGACAGCACTGCTCCCATCGCGCCGCGGCGAAGCGACAGCCGCTTGTTCTCCTCGTAGAACTTGAGCGATAGCGTCCGGTATCGGTCAGTCAACCAGGGGGCAAGGCCGAACATCTGAACTTCTTTCGCGGTCTTGTCACTCGCGCCGACAAAGCGCAGATAGTCGAGCTGACGGCGTTCCGGCGTCCAACGGAAGAGCAGGGAGTATCCGAGGGCTGCGAAGTGTGTCTCGCCGAGAAAGCT
Source organism: Gemmatimonadaceae bacterium (assembly GCA_037721215.1). Lineage (NCBI taxonomy): Bacteria > Pseudomonadati > Gemmatimonadota > Gemmatimonadia > Gemmatimonadales > Gemmatimonadaceae > Gemmatimonadaceae bacterium. Next base: position 61,948 of record JBBJNV010000014.1, on the reverse strand, counting down.
CGGCAACACCGCAAGCAGCAGCAGTAACAGCATCCACGGGCTGTATGCAATCAGCACTCCGCCCAGTGTGAGGAGAGTGATGCCGTCCTGGGTCATGGACACCACCTGAGTGAGCAACGCGATACGGCCCACAGTCTGCCGGCGTGCCCTCTCCATGTGGTCGTAGAAGGTCGGGTCTTCAAACTGCGCCAGGTCGAGCGTCGCCGCGTGCTCCATGAGCCGGATGCTCATGTCATTCGAGAAGAGGTCGCTGAGCAGGCTCTCGATGAGTGACGACGCGCGGGCGAGGATTTCGCCCGTCACGACGATGGCGATCTCCATCGCCACATACCGCCAGAGGTCGTCGTAAGTGGCCTGGCCGGCGCGAATGCCGATCACGGTGTCGAGAATGAGCTTGCCCACCCAGAAGGTCGCCACCGGTACGAAGGCGCGCACCAGCCGCAGTGCGAGCATCGACGCCGTGTAGCCACGATGCGTACGCCAGATGAGTCGCATCATCGGAACGACGTATCGCAATGCCGCCACTCGCTCCCTCCAGCTGGGCGGCTTCTCGTTCATCCGCCGTCCGCGTGACACCATGGGCGTGAGTGGACTGGTCAAGCGTCAGCTTCGTCCAGAGAAGGCCTCGCGTGCAACGGGATTACCGGCACGCGACCATTCCGCAAAGCCGCCCGTCAGGTTGGAGACATTGGTCCGCCCGTTCAACTCGAGAATGCTGGCGGCGATGGCAGATCTGCCCCCGCCCTGACATTGCACGACCACGTCACCAGGGGGCAGCTCGCTGATTCGCGCCTGCAATGCACCAAGGGGAATGTGGATGGCGCCCGGCAGGTGCCCGGCCTCCCACTCGGTTCGTGCGCGTACATCGAGGATCACTGCACCTCTGGCTGCGGCGAGTTCCCCGACGGTCATCTGCGGTGTCGCCCGCAATTCTGCCCCGCTATCCGCAAGAAGGCCGAGGCTCGACGACGGCAATACGCCGCTGATTCGCTCCAGGCCAACAAGGGACAACTCTCTTGCAACTGCCATTCGCTGGGCGTCAGCGCCATCAACGATCAGATATAGATCGCGATCGTAGGGGAGCAACGCACCGGCCCATGTGAGAAACGACTTGTTACGAGGGACGTTGATGGTGCCGGCAATGTGTCTTGCCGCGTATTCGGAAGCCGATCGAGTGTCGACGACTGTCTGACATTCGCCGATTCGGGCCGCCAGATCCTTGGCAGTGATGGCCGGTGGCGGCTCCATCATTCCCGAGAGTGAGGGGCCGTCACGGTTGATCTGCTTCATTCGCGCGAAGTAGGCAGGTGGTTCGGGCTGCCCGCTCAAAGCTGCCTCCACGAAGCGGTTCATATCGGATTCGGCCATTGCCCAGTTGCACAGCTTTTCGTACCCCAGTGTCGATTGCGGCATGGCACCGAGCGCCTTGCCGCAAGCCGACCCGGCTCCGTGTCCGGGCCAGATCTGGAGGTAGTCGGGCAGTCTCTTGAACTCTGTCAGCGACGTGAAAAGCGTTCGCGCAGCCGCATGCATAGTCCCGCTGTGCCCCGCGGCGCGCTCGAGCAGATCGGGCCGACCAACATCGCCCACGAAGATGAAGTCACCTGTAAGGGCTCCCACAGGTTCTGCGCCGACAGCCGTGTCGGTGACGAGGAAGCTCAGATGCTCGGGGGTGTGCCCGGGAGTGTGGACAGCGTCGATGCGTACATCGCCGACCAAGAAGTGCGAGCCATCGGTGAGCAGCTCGGCATTTGCCTCGGCCGCGTAGCGGTACTGCCACTCTGCACCGCCTGCGCCCGAGAGGTAGAGTTGTGCGCCGGTGCGAGTGGCAAGCTCACGCGCACCCGAGACCAAGTCGGCGTGAATGTGGGTTTCTGTGACGTGCGTGATCGGGACACCTTCGGCAGCGGCTGCGTCGATATAGGCATCGGCGTTGCGGTTCGGATCGACCACCAGCGCGACACGCGCATGATCGCACGCGACGAGGTAACTCGCCTGCGCGAGCTGATCGCTGAAAAGGCGTTTAAGGATCATTGGGACCTCGGGGCCGTTGTCACGCTGATGAGGGAAGGGAATGTGTCCAATCAAAATACAGGAACTAAGAAAAAAAGGCGCACCCTTGCAGGTGCACCTTTTTTTTCATGTCCGCGAGGCATCTAATTCACCAGAATTGGTCTCTTGATGGTGGTGTTCAGCGGCGTTAGTCCGCCCTTTCCTTTTGGGTGTTGAGCTCGCCGCCCGGTCCAAGCCGGGTACCGTTGCAGTTGATGATGTTGCTCTTGTAAAGCTTTCCACCGTTCGCGTTCGGGTCGTCTGGATCAGGAATTCTGAACGATCCGAAATACCGGAGTTAGGCGGCGAGCCTATCTTGAGCGTAAACGTGCTCCGCACAGACTCTGCTTGAAGCGACCTGCGCAGCGATTGTGCACGCGCACACCAGCCATACTGCGGGATCCGAATCCGCCCCGCTGGCACCGTTTCAAAGACGTCGACGATTGCCGTCCGAAACCACTTCAGCCCTGCCTGCGGCGATCCCTTTCCTATTTGGGTCCACGCTAGTGGAACCGAAACCCGGGCGCACGCGATTGCCGCTCACATCTCATTTGCGACTTTTCACTGGAAATCGAACGTCATATGTTTACATAACCAGCCCGCGTTTCTTCGGCCGTGCTGTCGAGCTTCAGCCCTCCTGCGCCGATATATTGCGAGACCTCAGCCGTGCAGTTAAGCGGTCCCACGCAACGGCCAGGTAGCAATCGATTTCGCGCCAGCAATGAGTCAATCCCACGGAAGGCACACGATTTGTACGTTTGATTGCCCCGATGATAGCTGACTCCGTGCCTTCCGAATCTCCGGCAGAGGCGGCGGCAATGGAGTCCCGTCGCGACTCCTGGTCAGAAGATTGGCGTATAGCCTATGGACGGCACTGGCAGGCCTTGCTGGCCGTATTGTTCGTACTTCTGGTCATTCGCGGGGCGCTCGAAACACTCGGAGATGCTGATCTCCCGATGCACCTCGCACTTGGCGAGTGGATCGTTCGCAACAGCAGCGTGCCCGTCGTCGAACCGTTCGCCTGGACGCGCCCCGGAGCCCCGTATTACTCGTATTCCTGGGCGGCACAAGTCCTTTTTTTTGCTGCTGCGGAAGGGGGCGGAAAGCTTTGGCTCCGGCTGTTGCACGGGTTGATGGTGGGCGGTGCCGGTGCCTCGATGATCCTGCTCGGCCGCGCCGCAAGATGGGATCCACGAACTTCACTTCTGATGGCGGCCTTGAATGTCGTGATCCTCAGTGCCCTGGTCGCCCCCGTCAGACCGCAGGCGCTGTTGTTCAGCCTCGTTCCGCTCGCCTGGGCGTTCAACTACACGGCGCTTTCCGCGGCGCACCCGCGGCTCGCGTTAATCGGACTCGCTGTCATCTCCGCCGCTGCAGCCAATGTGCACATTTTTTTTCCTCTCACCGCTGCGCCATGGCTGCTCTGGGCCGCAAAGGCGTCGGCGAATCGGCGAAGACTCTGGGCAATAGCCGGCGCGACCGTCATCGGATGGCTAATTACGCCGTACGCTTTGTCATGGCCATCTGTCTTCCGCTCGAACGTTTTGACGAACCCGCTCCTGGTATTCCCCTCGCCGATCAGTGAGACGGTGCCCGGATTTCTTGCGATGCGCCTGAACGGAATCGCTTTCTTCACCGGCTTGTTCCTCGCAACACTGCCATGGTGGACCCAACGGGCCAGGGATCCGCTCGCGCTGAGACTCGCCTTCGGCGGCGCCTGGCTGGCCGGGCTCTTTGCCTTCGCAAGCGCGTTCAGGTTGCTGCTCGTCTGGTGGATGCTTGTGCTTCCACTCGCCGCTTTCGCCATCTACTCGATCAGCCAGTCGTTGCTTGCCAGTGAAAGCCAGCAGATCAGACTGTTGCGCATACTTGGAGTCTGGTCAATCTGTGCTGCACTCATCGTTTCGTCGGGGCGGTTCGAAGCTATGGCATGGGCACGCGAAGATCCGGCTGGAGCACGACGCCTCTCGCCGATCTACGAAAACGGACTCGAGCAGCTCGCCACATGGCTGGAATGCAATACGCTCGAGGGCGCTGGCGGGCGGGTTTTTACTCAATTCGATTACGGCAGCCCGCTGACATGGCGTCTTCGCAACTATTCCATGTCGATCGACGGGCGGACGATTTTCCCGGATTCGGTGGCAAAAGCAGAAGCGTTTTACGACCCGATCAGAGAGCCATTGCGCGAAGGCCCATGGCGATCGGCGAATCTTGCGATCATGCCCGTTGGCGGCGCGATCGGATCGGTCCTTGACAAGGCCCCAGGCTGGCAGCGCGTTGCGGTAGTCCACAGGGAACCGGGGTCTGCCGCCTTGTGGGTTACTGGCGCATGGTGGGCGCAAGTGGGGAGAACTCCGCTCCCAGCCAGGCCTGTTCCTCTGTCGGCCGGGTACGCTTGCGTCCCGGGTGTCGGGACTGCACGTTGAGCCGCTTCGAATGACCGGAGAGCCATACTGGCGTAACCCTCACAAGCGGCCATGACGACTGCCTACCCAGTTCAAAATCCGCTTAGCCGTTTCCGCCGCATGTACGTACAGGCTCAGAAGGTCGACAGGGCTATCCTTCCCGATCCCAACGCGATGTCTCTCGCGACCGTCGGGATGGGGGGCAACCCGTCCGTTCGCATCGTGCTGATGAAGGACGTGGACGAGAGTGGTTTTCTCTTCTACACAAACCTCGAGGGGCGAAAGGGAAGGGACCTGAGAACCCGGCCCATGGCCGCAATATGTTTTCACTGGCCATCGCTGGAAGTGCAGGTGCGAGCCGAAGGGCCCGTCACGCAGGTGAGCAATGCCGAGGCCGATGAATATTTTGCGACTCGTCCGCGCGAAAGCCAGATCGGCGCGTGGGCGTCGATTCAGAGCCAGCCCATCGAGCAGGCCAATGACCTTGTCGATCGTGTGAAGGAATTCGAGGCGCAGTTCATGGGTGAGCTCGTTCCACGCCCGCCATTCTGGTCAGGTTTCCGCCTCCGTCCCGACAGGATCGAATTCTGGAGGAACCGTCCCGGCCGCCTGCACGAACGTCATCTGTACTCCCGCGCCGGCGACGGCTGGACGATGGTCACACTGTACCCTTAACAGGTACACATTCCCCGCTTCATGCCCTAGACTGTGCGCATGACAATGACTCGTATTTCCCCGGTGACTCAACGCGAAGTCCAGGAGCCGTGGACGATCGACTCGGCGCGCACACTGTACAACGTCGAAGGATGGGGAATCGGCTACTTCGATATCAATGAAGCCGGCCACGTTGTGGTGCGGCCGGATGCTGACAATCCATCGAACGAGCTCGATCTATTCGAGCTTGCGAGCGATCTGGAGGCGCAGGGAGTTGGCCTGCCGCTGCTGCTGCGATTCTCCGACATTCTGCGGTCGCGCATTGAATCGCTAAATGCGCGGTTTGCCCGGGCGATTGCCGAGTACGAGTACACCGGCCAGTACACGACCGTCTATCCGATCAAGGTCAACCAGCAGCGCCACGTTCTCGAGGAGATCGTCGAGTTCGGAACGGAGTCTGGCGTCGGGCTCGAATGCGGCAGCAAGCCGGAGCTTCAGGCAGTGCTCGCCATTGCCGAGCATACTGATCATCTGATCGTGTGCAATGGCTACAAGGATGAAGAATTCATGCGCCTTGCGCTGATGGGTCAGAAGCTCGGGCACAAAGTCTTCATCGTTCTCGAACAGCTCAGCGAAGTCGACGTTCTGCTGCAGGCGGCAGACGACCTTGGCGTAAACCCAACAGCTGGCGTGCGGATCAAGCTCCATTCGGAAGGCTCCGGACGGTGGGCAAAAAGCGGTGGAGAGAAATCGAAGTTCGGATTGAGCACCGCGCAGCTCGTCAAACTCGTCGACAAGCTCCGCGCTGCAGGTCGGCTGGACGTGCTCAAGCTGATCCATTTCCACCTTGGCTCGCAGATCACGGACATCCGGTACATCAAGGCGGGGCTTCAGGAAGTCTCGCGGTATTATGCAGAGCTGCGCGCCATGGGAGTCGACATAACCCACGTCGACGTTGGCGGCGGCCTTGGCGTTGACTACGACGGCTCGTGCTCGACATCGCAGGCAAGCGTGAATTATTCGCTGCAGGAATATGCGAACGACGTCGTGTACACGCTCGCCGAGGCGTGCCGCGAACACGATCTGCCGATGCCGCACATCATCAGCGAATCGGGTCGCGCGCTGACGGCGCATCACGCTCTGCTGCTCCTGAGCGTCATCGATGTGGAGTCGCAGGCCGACAACGTGATGCCCGACATCAGCGACGACGACCATTCATTTCTACACGAGATGGCGGCCGACTACGATGCGGTGTCCACGCGACGGGTTCGCGAAGTGTACCACGATGCGACGTTTGCGAAGGACAGATCGCAGGAGCTGTTCAACAGCGGTGTTCTGACGCTGCGCGACCGGGCGCTTGCCGAACAGATCTACGTTGCGACGATCACTGCCGTGGCCCGCCTCGCGCAGCAGGACCGGGAGGAGTACGAGGACATCATCGAGGAACTGGATGCGATTCTGACCGACAGATACTTCTGCAACTTCTCACTTTTCCAGTCGTTACCGGACAGCTGGGCAATCGATCAGCTATTTCCGATAATGCCGATCCACCGGCTGGGCGAAGAGCCAAACCGCCGCGGGACCATTCAGGACGTAACGTGCGACTCCGATGGAAAGATCGAAAGTTTCATAGGGGGACGCACTCCGAAGCCCAATCTGGCGCTCCATCCGTTCGCCGACGACGAACAGTACATACTGGGAATATTTCTGACGGGCGCCTATCAGGAAATCCTGGGCGATCTGCATAATCTGTTCGGGGACACCAATGCGGTGCATATCCGGCTATCCCCTAACGGTTACGAAGTCGCCGAGCTGGTGCACGGAGATACGGTGACGGAAGTGCTGGCCTACGTGCAGTTTCGTGCGGCAGATCTGCTTGCGACGTTTCGTCGCAAGGTGAACGCCGCCCAGGGCATCACCCGCCAGGAGGCGAACACCTTCATCGCGGAGTATGTGGCGGGTCTCGAGGGCTACACCTACCTCGAGGGAGAAGCGGCGCGCTAGCTGAGCGTCTCTCCGACTTTCTGCCAGTTGACGACGTTCCACCATGCAGTGATGTAGTCGGGGCGCTTGTTCTGATATTTCAGGTAATACGCGTGCTCCCATACATCGAGTCCCAGGATCGCAGTCTTCCCTTCCATCAGCGGGTTATCCTGATTCGGTGTGCTCGTAATCGACAGCTTGCCGCTGTCGTTTAGCAGCCATACCCAGCCCGAACCGAACCTGGCCACGCCGGCCGCCGCCCACTGTTCCTTCAGAGTGTCGAAACCACCGAAGCTCTGATCGATCGCCTTGGCCAGAGGTCCGCGCGGGGCGCCCGATTCGCCCGGTGTCATGACGTCCCAGAACATCGAGTGGTTCCAGTGACCGCCACCGTTGTTCCGCACCGCGGCACGCACACTTTCGGGAACGGAGTCGATATCGCGCATAAGGTCGTCGAGTGACTTATTCGCCAGCTCGGGTGTTTTGTCGATTGCCTCGTTGAGCTTGGTGACATAGGTCTGGTGATGCTTGCCGTGATGGATTTCCATCGTTTTCGCGTCGATGTGCGGTTCGAGTGCAGCGAAGTCGTACGGCAGGGAGGGAAGTTGAAACGCCATCGGATGCTCCTTGATTTAATGCGTCGCCGCGGCGGGTTTGCCGCGCTGGCGCCACCAGCTGATCAGGCCCGGCAGTATCGATACGAAAATCACGACGAGGACGAGAATCTCGACGTGCTCATCGATTCCGGGAATATATGTGCCCAGGAAATACCCTGTGAACAGCATGCTCCATACCCAGACGACGGTCCCGGCCACGCTGATAGCGAGGAACTGGCGATATGGCATCTTGCCGACACCGGCAACCACAGGCGAGAATGTCCGGATGATTGGCATGAATTGCGCAAAGACGATTGCCTTCCGCCCGTGGCGGGAATAAAACTGCTGAGCGCGGAAGACATGCTTCTTGTTGAACAAAAGGGAATCTTCGCGAGTAAAGATGCGCGGCCCGGTGGCGCGGCCAAACCAGTAACCAACCGAATTACCCACCGCGGCGGCAATGTTCAGCAGCAGTCCGAGCTTGTAGACATTCAGCAGTCCCTTGGCCGACACCAGACCGGCGGTCACGAGCAGCGAATCTCCGGGAAGAAAAAAGCCGACCAGAAGACCGGTCTCGGCAAAAACTATCGCGGTGAGGCCGATGTACCCGGCCCACTTTATCAGAGCTGGCAGGTCGGAAAGGTTGGCAAAGAGTTCGCGCAGCTGATCCATGAAGCAGTGGGGAGGGGAGATGGATAGAAGAACGTCAACTTCAGCAATTGAAGGGCTTTGGTCAACCGTGACCGAGCTCGCCCTGACCTTTCCCGAGCCAGCCAGGAGTCGCTGGCAGCGGAAAGGAATGTCAACACGCACAGAGCGGGTATTCAACGTCGCCTCGACGGTGGTGCTGGGCCTCTTTGCGCTGGGATGGTCGTGGTCGATCGCCACCGCCAGGTCCGGGGGGGATGGCGCCATTACGCCCGCAACGAGCGCTATCTCCAACGCACTGACAACCACCGGGGCTACTTCGACATCCTACCTCACCGATGCCGCGCTCGACCTTGTGACGCCACTTCGGGGGGCAAGTGGGAAACTGCGGGCTCGCATTCAGGCGCCGGGGCAACCGGTGGCGTCGGACACATTGCCCACAGGCGCGGTAGCCACATTTTCTGGCGACGCCGGGCCTGAACGCACTGCGGCGTTGAATGCGCCCGCGCGGACGGGCATCTGGTCCGTCGCCATTGCTGTCGGCGCAGCCATCAAGCCGATCGCCAATTTTTCAGTGATCACCCTCAAGCCCGCGTCGGCGAAAGAAAAAGGCCGCATCGGTTTGTACTACATCGGCAACTGGCCCAGCGCCCGTGGCCGGATCGCATCTCCAAAGTACGACGCGCCCAGCGGTTTCATCGAGGTGACGAAAAGCTCGCAACACACCGCGTTGTCGGAGCACTTCCGCCTGCGTGATTTTTTTCCCCACGATCAGGCGTCGGTGTGGCCCAAATACATCGTCGTCGACATGAAACTGGTGGACAAGCTCGAGCTGGTGCTGGCCGATCTCGAGTCGCGCGGAATTTCTTCCAAAGGTGTCAGGGTGCTGAGCGCTTTTAGAACTCCCCAGTACAACTCGGGTGTGGGCGACACGAAGGGGCGCGCGGGACTGAGCCGACACATGTACGGGGACGCAGCCGATATCTTCATCGACAATGACGGTAACGGCAGCATGGACGACCTGAATCGGGATGGCAGGGTGAATATCGGCGACGCGCGCGTGTTGCTGGCGGCAGTCAACCGTGTCGAAGCGGCACATCCTTCGCTGATTGGAGGGTGCGGAGTTTACTCGGGCACTTCCGCCCATGGCCCTTTTACTCATATTGACACACGCGGAAATCCCGCGCGCTGGTAATGGAAACGGAGACAATCAATGGATGAAGCGTCGCGTACAGTCGTCGATGAGCATGGCGCTCCCGTCAGCTCAACCCCTGTCAATGCAGCCCCGGAGGGTGCCCCACGGCCGAATCGGACTGACCCGGCCATGCCTGTCCGCTCGGCCGATCTGGAGCCGTACGTGGGCCTCGGTTATCTGTCGAAGCTCTTCAGATTCATGGCGGTCGTGCTGCTTCTGCTTCTTGTCTCGGAAGTCATTACCGGACTCGTTGCCCAAGGCACCGCCGCGATCCCTACGCTTCTCGGCGAGATCAGCAGACTGATAGTCCTCGCGGGCCTGCTCTGGGGAAGTGGCGATCTGGCGCTGCTCCTGATTGATATCGGACACGACGTGCGGGCAACGCGGATTCTGCTTGGCCGGCAGGCACTTCACGACGATCATCAGCCGAAGCGCGAGTCCGGAAAATTCATAGAGCGGGCGCCGCGCTGAGCTGAACATTTTTCCACCGATTCCGGTTTCGGTACGACTGTTGCCGATACACAGTCCATACCGCGACATCTACCCCTTCAGGAGAATTTCACAATGCTCTGGACCATCGCTGTAATTCTGCTCATTCTCTGGGTGCTCGGCGCGTTCATCATGCCGATCGGCGGGGGGTTGATTCATCTTCTCCTTGTAATTGCAATCATCGTAGTGGTGTACCGGCTCATTACCGGCAGGCCGGTAGTCTAGGGCCCGCGCCCGCGCCTGCTCCTGCCGCAATTGGTGTTGCCGCGGGAAGAGCAGACGCCGGTGGCTGCACCGTCGCGCATGTCCGCGGTTCGCGTCGTTCTCTGCGAGCCGCAGGACCCGGTCAACATTGCCGCCACGATCCGCGCGATGAAGAACATGGGTGCGTCGCGGCTACGTCTTGTAAAACCGGTGGCGTACGATCCGGTACGGTTGTCGGGTGTCGCCCACGACACGGCGGAGATCATCCGCGACATCGGACATTTCGATGAGCTGCCGGCCGCGATCGCCGACTGTGTGCGCGTCGCCGGATTCACTGCCCGGCGGCGGGCGGCGAAGCGGGAAGTTGTTTCTCCGGGCACCGCAGCAAACGAACTTCTGGAGTTTGCCCGTTCCGGTCCGGTGGCGATCGTCTTTGGCAGAGAAGACAAGGGCCTGCCCAATGAAGCGCTCGACCTCGCTCATCTGGTTGTAACTATCCCTACCACCAGTCACGCATCGTTAAATCTGGCGCAGGCGGTATTGATCGCACTGTATGAGCTGCACACTGCCGCGGCGGACGCGACCAGAACGATGGCGCCGGCTCGCAAGGCTGCCGACCCCCCGACCAGCGCGCAGCTTGACTTTCTGTTCGCCGATTCCCACCGCGCACTCAGCGAGATAGCGTTTTTCAAGACTCGAAATCCCGAGCATGTGATGCGCTCTCTCAGATCCCTGGTTTTTCGCGCGGCGCCGGACAGCCGCGAGCTCGACCTGTTGCGGGCGATGGCAATCGAGGTGGTGCGTACGATCGAACGGGTTGCCGAATCCAGGCGTCGGTAATCTGGTGAAATGTGCGTCTTGCGGCGCATAACGGGCGAAGCCATTTTTCCGCCGTGTCCAAACCTTGTGAAAATCTTCACAAAGCCAGTCGAATGGTCCGACCTCCAGGATTAGCTCTTCGGTGATACCACAAAAAAAATGGTTTGCTGTTCCGGGTCTTCTCTCGCTGGCGGCGGCGGCAGCGATGCTCTCCGCATATGCAGGTGCATCCTCGTCCGAGCGCAACAGCCCTGTACAACCCGTCGCATTTCCGCATCCGGCTCACGCCGCAGGCGCGCTGAAGATGAACTGCGTTTACTGCCACTTCTCTGCTAACAAATCTCCCGATCCTGGAATGCCGGCAGTGGGAACTTGTATGGGATGCCATACAGTTATTGCGACGACCAAGCCGGAAGTTCAGAAGCTTGCCGCGTTCTGGAATGCGAAACAGCCCGTACCGTGGGTCAGAATCCACAAGCTGCCCGAGTATGTCCACTTCCCTCACATGCGCCACGTGAACGGGGGAGTGTCGTGCCAGACCTGTCACGGCGATGTCCAGAACATGAAGCAGGTGTCGCAGGCTAAATCGCTCAACATGGGGTGGTGCATCAATTGTCACATTGGGCGCTCAAATCCTCCGCTGAAGGCGCGCTACGATTGCGCGACCTGTCACTACTGATGGCGTCGATGCACGAGGCGGCAGCCGCATGACCGAGACAGTCCAATGAGCACGGAAACAAAGGCTGGCGTAAAACGCCGTGATTTTCTCAAGGTGGTCGGAGCAGCAGGAGCTACGACCACTGCGATTGGCTGCTCGTCCGAGAAAGTCGAGAAGCTGATTCCTTATCTGGTTTCCCCGGACGAGACGGTTCCCGGCGTATCGACATACTACGCCACGACCTGCCGCGAATGCTCGGCTGCCTGCGGAGTGATCGCGGAAACTCGTGATGGACGCACGATAAAGCTTGAAGGCAATCCTGCACACCCCCTTAACAAGGGCGCATTGTGCGCACGAGGGCAGGCGGCATTGCAGGGTCTGTACAACCCGGATAGGTATCGCGGGCCCATGATCCGGAAGAATGGCCGGCTCGCGCGCGCCACGTGGGACGAAGCGCTGCGTCTGTTCGCGCAGAAGCTTGCCGAAGTGCGCGGTGTGGCGGCCAATGCCGCTTTCGTGAACCGGCACGAGTCAGGAAGCTTTCCGCTCTTTCTCAACGACTGGCTGGCCGGTATGGGAATGCCTGCGGCGATCAGCTATGACTCGGATGCTGATCACGCGGCTATTGCCGCCAACCGCCAGTCTTATGGTGTGGCGTGGCCGAGTCTTAACTTTTCGGCGGCCCGGCTGATCGTCTCGTTCGGCGCAGATTTTCTCGATGGCTGGGGTGCGTCGGTTCCGCAGCAGCTCGGGTGGGCCGATGCGCGCGCTAAATTCGTCAATGCGCCGCGTATGGTGTACATCGGCCCGCGGCGCTCGCTCACGGGTCTGAATGCGGATCAATGGATTGACGCCCGTGCAGGGTCCGAGCTCGCGATAGTACAGATGCTCGGCGGGACGGGCACGCCGGAGCAGGCAGCGCAGATGAGTGGCATAAACGCTACCGTGCTCAGCGCGCTGCAGCGCGAGTTTGCGTCGGCCAGGCCCAACATGGTTCTCGCCGGCGGCGGGTCGGCACAGGGCACGCAACTCTGCGCTGCGGTCAACGCACTCAACCAGTCGCAGGGAAATGTCGGTGTCACGATCCGGCCGTCCGAACCGCTGACGGCATTCGAGGGAATGGAACCTCCGTCTCACTTGCGGTTTCTCGCCGCCCGGATGCAGGCCGGAACCGTGCCGATGTTGATGGTGCGCGGCGCCGACCCGGTTTACTCGCTGGGAAAGTCGCTCGGCTTCGGCGCGGCAATGGCGAAGGTGCCGTTCAAGGTCAGCTTCTCATCCATTCCCGATGAAACGTCGGCAATGTGCGACCTTGTTCTTCCCGACAATCACTCGCTCGAATCATGGGGAGATGCAGAGCCAATTCGCGGGACGATCTCGCTGCAGCAGCCCGCGATGGATGTGGTGTTCGATACGCGCCCCACGCCGGATGTGCTCATCGCGGCGGTGAGGGCGAATCCCGCGACGGCTACACGATATCCGCTGCCTGATTATCGAAGCTGGCTGGTGGCCCGTTTTCCGGGCGGCGCATCGACTCTGGCCGCGTCACTTCCACGGGGTCTGACAGCAGGAACGCTGCCTTCAACGCCAACCCGCGCGGCACCGCCGCCTCTCGTGTCGCAGCCTGCGCCGGCTGCGCAGGGCGACTTTTCGCTTGTCATTTATTCGCATCCGCTATTGGGCAATGGTGATGGAGCCAACAAGCCCTGGCTCCAGGAGCTTCCGGACCCGGTGACGAAGATCGCGTGGCAGACAGTTGCAGAGATGCATCCCGCGACCGGGAAGCGGCTTGGGCTTGAGAACGGCGATCACGTGAATGTCCAGACTCCGGCGGGCCGCATGTCACTGCCGGTTTATCTGTATCCGGGAATTCGTCAGGATACCGTGGCAATCGCCGCTGGCCGAGGCCACGCAGACACCGCCGGCCGCTACGCAAGAGCCGGCTCCAACGCATTCGATCTGTTGCCGTATGCTGAAGACAGCTCAGGTGCGCGAGTTTACACGTCGGGCCGCGCTCGTGTCACGAAGGAGGGCGGTTCTTCCCGGCTCGCGACTACCGAAGGATCGGCGCGTCAGTATGGCCGTGGTATCGGTCAGGCAGTTCTCGTCGGCGATCTGGCCGCCGGGGCAGGCGGAGCCACTGCCAGCGGAGCTGAGCATGCGGCCGAGGTAGCCCCGGGGGGCAGTACGACGCCCGCGAACGCCGCGCGCGCGGCTGGCGCGACGGCCGCCGCTGGTTCGCACGGTGAATCGGCAGCGGCGGCTACGGAGTTTCCGGGCGACGCAAGCCATGAATTCCTGCCCGGGTTGCGAGCGCCTGTCGCAAATGACGCACAGGGAGTTCTTGGAACGCAGGACTCCAACTTCAAAGGCATGTACGATCCGAAGCACTGGAGCGGTCTGGCGAAGCACCGATGGGCGATGACGATCGACCTCGCTCGCTGCACCGGATGCTCGGCATGCGTGACAGCGTGTTATGCCGAGAACAATATCCCAACGGTGGGCGCGGAGTGGCAGGGTCCGAAGGTGCTGCCCGATCGCACGGGGTTTGGCGCGAACATAACCCGCAGCCGCGAGATGGCCTGGCTTCGGCTTGAGCGCTATTTCGAGGGCGGCGAGGACGGTGGAGCCGATTTCGATACCCGTTTCGTACCGATGCTCTGCCAGCACTGCGGAAACGCGCCGTGTGAACCCGTCTGCCCGGTCTACGCCACGTACCATTCGCCTGACGGCCTGAACGTTCAGGTCTACAACCGCTGTGTAGGAACCCGTTACTGCTCCAACAACTGCCCTTACAAGGTTCGGTATTTCAACTGGTTCGGGTATGGAGAACCGGGCCGCTCGCAGTATGCGTTTCCGGAGCCTCTCAACTGGCAGCTCAACCCTGATGTCACGGTGAGAGGGAAGGGCGTCATGGAAAAGTGCACGTTCTGTGTTCAGCGCATTCGCGATGCCGAGAATCGTGCAACACTCGAGCACCGGGGTCTTGCCGGTGATGAATTCACCACTGCGTGCGCAGAGGCATGTCCATCGCGCGCAATCACGTTTGGCGACGCCGCCGATGAAAACTGGACTGTGGCGAAGCTCGTCAACGATCAGCGCGCGTATCATGTGTTCGAGGAGCTGAACACGTTCACTGCGGTGGTCTACCTGAAGAAGGTGAATCACCCGACGCCGGGCGCGCCAGTGCGGTCGGCGCCTGCGGCGGGTGCGCACTGATGGCGACGATGTCCCGGCCGACGAGGGAAGATCGACAGACGCCAATGCGACCCAACATCGCCACTGCTGATGTGCAGCTTCCGGCAGTACGCGATTACGAGCAGGTCGATCGCGAGATTACCGCCACGCTGCATCCAACCACTGCGTGGTTCATCGGGCTCGGTATCGCGGTCCTTTTCCTGATAATCGGCGCATCCGCGTGGATCTATCAGATTTATTCAGGACTCGGTGTTGCGGGTTACAACCCGCCGGTGATGTGGGGTGTGTACATCATCACCTTTGTTTTCTGGGTAGGTATCGGCCACGCCGGCACGCTCATCTCGGCGATTCTCTATCTGTTCCGAGCCGGATTCAGAACCACGATCTACCGGTGCGCAGAAGCGATGACGGTGTTCGCCGTCATGACCGCAGGGCTGTTCCCGATTCTGCACCTGGGGCGTCCGTGGAAATTTTTCTGGCTCATTCCGTATCCGAACTGGCGCTACATATGGCCGAATTTCAAAAGCCCGCTGGTATGGGACGTATTCGCCATTCTTACGTATCTGACCATTTCGTCAACGTTTCTGTATGTCGGGCTGATACCTGACATCGCGGTTCTGCGCGACCGTGAAAAGAATCCCGTCAGGAAGCGGATCTTCAGCATCCTCTCGCTCGGCTGGCGGAATTCGGATCGGGAGTGGCGACATTTCGCGCGCGCTTATCTGTTCCTGGCCGCGTTGTCGACGCCGCTGGTGTTGTCGGTTCACTCGGTCGTTTCGTTCGACTTCGCGATGGCGCTTACACCAGGTTGGCACACGACGATTTTCCCTCCGTACTTTGTCGCCGGCGCAATTTTCTCGGGCATCGGGATGGTGTTCACAATTATCATCCCGCTCAGGAAGTGGTTCGGTCTCAAGCACTATGTCACCATCAATCATCTGGACGCCGCAGCGAAGCTCTGCCTGTTTACATCGCTCGTGGTGGGATGTGCATACTCAACGGAGTGGTTCGTTGCATGGTACAGTGGCAATGAGGTAGAGCAGGAGTTTTTTGCGAACCGGATCTGGGGCCAGTGGTGGTGGTCGTCAGCGATTCTCTACACCTGCAACATGATCCTGCCGCTGTCGCTGTTCGTTCAGAAGTGGCGCCGAAACCCGACATGGCTGTTCATTCTTTCGTTCTTCATCAACATCGGCATGTGGTTTGAGCGGTTTGTCATCGTCGTGCCGTCCCTGTCTCACGAGTATGAGCCGTGGCAGTGGTCAGGCTACGCTCCGACCTGGGTCGATTTTGCAATTCTTGCCGGAAGCTTTGGCTGGTTCTCGATGTGGTTCCTGCTGTTCATCAAGCAGCTTCCCGTGATCGCGATATCGGAAGTCAAGGAAATCATTCCGCCGAAGATGCGGCAACGTCATGACCACGGAATCGAGCCCGCGGGGCGCCACGCGCCCTTCGACCCCGCCACTCCGGGGGAGCGCGCCTGATGCCTGGAGTACTCGGAGCGTTTCGTGAGCTCGATGCGACGGTCGATGCAATCGCCGCCTTGAAAAAAGAGCAGCTGGGTGAGATAACGGTGTACTCCCCGACACCTCGTCATGAACTCGAGCACGCAATCGATCGCGGCCCGAGCGTGGTGCGGCGGTTTACGCTGATCGGGGGACTGCTTGGGATGACGTTCGGGTTCTGGATTGCAATCTGGGTATCGGATTACTGGCCGCTGGTAGTAGGCGGGAAAGCAATCGCATCGTGGGTTCCGTACACCATTTTCGGTTTCGAGGTGATGGTGCTTTTCGGAGGGTTGTCGACGGTGATCGGGTTGTTCATCAATTCACGAATTCCGCGTCTGACGATGACCGTTGGTTACGATGGTCGCTTCAGCCATGGTGATTATGGGATCTGGGTTGAGTGTGCACCCGATCGGGCGGCTGCGGCCGAGTCGCTGCTCAAGCAGCACGGGGCGGTGGAGGTGCGCGGTGCGCGTTAGACCCCGCCTGGTACTCGTGCTGCTGCCGTCGCTGCTTGCGCTGACGGGATGTGAGTGGTTTACCGATTTCAAGAGGCAGCCGTCGCTCTGGACGTGGGAGCCGGTGAAGGACAGTCTCACCCCGTCACGGGGCAACCCGCAGAACTCGGTGCCGGTTACAGGAATCGCGGTGGCTGGGTTCGTCGTCTCGTACGCTCCGCTTCCCGCTACCGTTGATTCACTCGCTGGAGTCCCCAATCCGACTCCCGTCAGCGATTCGTCGCTCGCGAACGGTCGCAGGTATTATCAGATCAACTGTGCGGTTTGTCATGGCGACGCCGCGCTGGGCGATGGGCCGGCAACGAAATTCGGGATGCCCGCCATCAGCATCGCCACCGATATCACGAAGGGTAGAACCGACGGCTACATATTCGGCATGATTCGCAACGGGCGCGGGCTCATGCCTTCATATAACAGAATCGAGGATATGGACCGCTGGGACGTAGTTAATTATCTGCGCGCTCTGCAGGGACTTGCCGGTCGCACTGTGCCGACCGGGCCACTGGCAGCACCGGGCGTGACAGGAGACAAGCTTCCTGGCTTCACCCGCACTGCGCCGACGAGGCCTGCGCCGTTTATGGATTCGCGGAATCGGGTGGCTGGAACGCGCGGGTCGGTGGCTGGGGACCGCATCGGGGCGCCTGTTCGAGATTCGACTCTGGTCAGAGACACGGTGGCGTCTCCGGGAGCAAACCCACTGCCGCCAAATGCTGCAGCGACGACCGACACGTCGAGGGCACGACGGTGAGTACTCACGATGTGCACGTCCCAACACGCCAGGAGATTCTGGAAGGCACTGCGAAGCCGATTCCGCGCAAGCTCAAACTGATTTGCGTGGTGCTGGCCGTTGTCGGCACACTGGTGTTCCTGTTCGGGGCGTTTACCGGGTCGGACCGTGCGTGGCGCTCGCTGCTGTTCAACTGGTTGTTCTTCAGCACCATTTCTTCAGCAGGCGTGATGTTTGTCGCTGTTCAGCGAATCACTACAGCTCGATGGTCGAGGTCGATCATCAGAATTCTTGAAGGTTATGTTGCGTTCCTTCCGGTAGCGTTCGTTCTGCTGCTGGTGATTTTCCTGGGAACAGGGCACATCTTCCCCTGGGCGCATGAAGCGCTGCACGTGCACGAGAAGGAGATTTATCTAAATCCGGCATTCCTGATCCCTCGCTCGATCTTCTGCTTTGGTGTCATCGCGACGCTCAGTGTCTGGTACATCTACACATCGGTGAGGCTCGACGTCGGCGGTTCTCCCGAAGCTGGCGCGAAGTGGGCACGCGGCCTGAGGGAACGGATGCGTCGCGGTTTCCGGGACGAGCGTCGGGAAATTCATTCCACGCACTCACTGCAGGGCAAGCTCGCGGTCGTTCTCGGTCTCGTGTTTGCCTTCTTCTGGATTGTGCTGGCCTGGGATCTGTCGATGTCGCTGGACCTCCACTTCCAGAGCACGATGTATGGGTGGTGGGTATTCATGGGCGGGTGGGTGGCGGCCCTTGCGAGTTTCTCGATTCTCACCATGACGTGGCGGAAATACCTCGGCCGTTACGACCTCATCACCGAGAACCACTTCCACGACCTCGGCAAGCTCTGCTTTGCATTCACTGCCTTCTGGGGCTATCTGACGTTCGGCCAGTATCTCGTCATCTGGTATGGCAATCTGGGAGAGGAGACGCACTGGGCGCGGCTGCGCCTCATCCATCCGTGGGTGGGTCTCACCATCGCCACGGTTGTGCTTATGTTTGCGATGCCCTTCTTTGGTTTGTTATCCCGCGCGGCCAAGGTGTATCTGCCTACGCTTGCGCTTTTCGCGTCGTGCACTCTGGTGGGCTTGTGGTTCCATCGATATCTGGAAGTGTATCCCTCGCTGTATTCCACGGCTAAAGAGCTGCCCTTTGGATTCTGGGAGTTCGGGGTCGGCCTTGGGTATCTCGGGATCTGGGGTTTGTGTTATATGGCGTTCATGGATGCATTCCCGCGGATGCGCGTGACGTTAATGACGTCGCCATTTCGTGATGAAGTGCAGGTCCCTGTGAATGCAAAGACGATGGAGCCGCTGCCCGCGCACGAGTAAATCACCGACGGCGGACAGATGGCAGCATTGTCCATGACGGCGAGGAGTAATTGGAAGTATGAAGTCTCCCGCTATATTTGGATTGCGGGGCGTTAGCTCAGTTGGGAGAGCGCCTGGTTTGCAACCAGGAGGTCGCAGGTTCGATCCCTGTACGCTCCATCGACTAAGGCCGTGAAATCGCAAAAAGGCTCCCGAAGGCGGGAGCCTTTTTATCTGCAGTCGTTGACTGCGCCTATGCCCTCAGGCGAAGCCGCATTCGGAGATCCAGTCAAAAGAGTGAACCCCAGACCTTCGGCAAAACGCAACAAGAAATTCGTCAGCGCTGAGAAATTGAGGCCTCAATTAGCCAATTGAGTGAAAGATGATAGCTAATTGACTGAAGCATGAGACTCTACTGAGTTCGAGATGAGCAGTGGTCGCCAGATTCGTGTCGAACGATCAACCTGTCACAATGGAGAACTCATGAAAATGTCAGTATGCTTTTGCCGGCTCACATTCTGTCTTGCTGGCATCCAGATTCTTACCGGATGCGGTGAACCTCCGACTCAGCCGCCAGCCGTTGAATGGAGTACGTGGTCTCCGCCCGTCCTTTTGCCGGTTGTTAACTCCTGGCAATTGCGGGCCCGACGATTCCTGGCATTGGAACGCCCATCTGCGTGAATGCACCGGTAACTCCAGGTATGCCGAAGACAAACAGCTTCTGCGCACCGTGAGCGATGAAGATCGAGCCTGTGACGATTCGGACAATAGCCAGTGCGCTATCGATATGGCGTTCGGTATTGGTCCTGAGATCAGCATTTTCTACGTCTCCTTTTAATGAAACTAAGGGTGATACTACTTGGTGTGATAACACCTATTCCGGCTAAAAAAATCATTCCGGAAACCGGACTTCGGTGAGGAGCCCAATTAGTGTTTTCAACTGGTGCTCCGTCAGATGCCCAAGCCGCCGGCGGTTTTCATTCTCGACTTCCTCGTCGAGGCCATCTACCAGCTTCCGACCCGTCTTCGTCACTCGCGTCGTGACGAGCCGTCGATCGTCGGAATCGCGCACGCGGTTGATGAGTCCCGCCTCCTCCATGCGGTCGAGAAGCCTGGTTACATCCGGCATCCGATTCAGCATCCTGTCCCGGATCTCATTTCGGCATAGGCCATCCGGTTCCGACCCTCGCAGGATCCGCAACACGTTGTACTGCGTGGCGGTGATGCCGTGTGGCCTGAACACCTTCTCCATCGAATTGCTCAGAATGTTACTGGTTCGCGCAATGTTGAGGACAGCTTCCTCGTACCGGCTTCTGAACTGCTTGTTCTGTTTTATTTCATGCCGGAGACTATGCGCCATGGACATAAATATTAGGTGTTATAACACCTAATGTCAACCCGGCCGACTGCAATTGCCTGAAACCGGTCAGAAGCAGAACCGGAGAGGCAGAATCGCCCTGCAGGAGTACGCAAACAAAAAGTTCATCGTTCGCGGATAATGCTGTAGATTGCACCATACGATCAAGGGGAAAAGTGATCAAGGAATTCGAGTTCGTGGATGCGGGACGCACGTTCTTCTGTTCGGTAGAGACCCCCCGGCACGCCGGAGCGCCGCCGTGGTGGTGGTTCCGTGTCAACGACGAGGGGAGTACGCGCTACGCTCCTTTCGAGGCGCAGCCCAGCGATACCAGGAAGTCAGTTCAGGAGCGGGTTGTCGCCTACTACGCTGAAGTGCTGGCCATCAAGGCGCGCCCGGTGCATCAGAGGCCGGTCTGGCATAAACCGGCCCGTCCAATTCCTTCGGAAGAGCCGAGCCCCGCCCTCTCGACACCCGTCACAGGCGCTTAGAGTCGAGTTCGTTTGCGAGATCCTGGATTGGGATCGCCTTTGCTGACGTAGTTTGCTGCACCTCAGCTATAGTATCGATCTAGTTTTCGCCGAGCAAAGCGGATGAATTTGGTGTGCCGGAATGAAAGCCGGCGACCTCCGCGACGCCGCTATCCAATCTGGCTGCGTGAGAGACAGTGAGCCCGTACTACCCCGCACAGCTGGTCGCTAGCGGCCTCGTTCATCTCGGGATAACACGGCAGGAACACGAGCCCGCGTATCATCGCTGTTACCCGCGATCCGCCAATAGCATCCACATTCGATGCGCCATGCGCGTCGAATCCGGCAAGCATCAGGTCGTTCCGAAGCGCGACGGGGTCCGACACACAAACGGGTAGAAGCCAGTGGCTATGCCGAGCCTGGCTGTTTCCCAGCAGGGTAAGCCCGGCCTCGCTGAGACCGGCCATGCTTGCCATGATTCTCTCACCAGTCGCCTTGCGGCGAGCCACGCGTTGGCCGTCCTCGTTGGATAACCGCCACGCCAGCATTGCCAGCAGTGGTGCGCACGGCTGTTGCCTCAACGCCCTGAGAAGCGCAAACACGTCGTGATTGCCAAATCCGCGTGTCAATCTTCGCAGAACAGCGGTGGCCGACGAACCTGCAGCAGCGCAAACCGAGAAGAAGACAGCATACTCCCGTGGCCTTTGCAACACCAGAAACATGAACGCTTTCGCTACCTTGGCCGCGTAGCAGGATCTGGATTGCATCGGCCAGCGGCTTTGGACGTTTCGCATCAACTGCCGAAGTCCAGGGTCGCCGACTTCTGCGATGGCTCCGCCCAAGGCAGTGCCTGTCTTGAGCAACCCAAAGCTGAAGAACCGTACATCGCCTTGGCGTGCTTCCGAAGCCCGTTGCGTTGTGTACGCCTGGGCAGAATCCTCTACTACGAGGAGGTGGTGTCTGCGTGCAACGTCCAGGATCGGAGCCATGTCGATGTGGCCCCCAAAGAGATGCGCTACGACTAAACCGCGAGTGGCAGGCCCGATCCTTGTCTGGATTTCGGCGGGGTCGGGCGCTAGAGTCGAAGACATTAGATCGATGGGCACGGCGATATGCCCGAAAGACTGGATGATGCGCGCCATGTCGACGATGTTAATGCCGGTGATCAGAATCTCGCTTCCTGCGGGCCAGTCAAGTGCCTCCAGTAGCGCCGTAAAGGCGGATCGTACCGAGAGAAAGGCAACGGCCTCGCCTCCTTCCCAACTTTTTTCGACGTCCTCTCGGCAAAGAGTCGTTTTATAAGCAACAAGGCGAGCCGCGGCAGCGACCACATGTGCAGTGGTCAAATCCAATCGAAGCGCTGGATAAATCGGGGCGAGACGGGGCCAGCCGGCCCTCGCTGTAACCGGGTCGACAACAGATATCGCTTGACCAGAGAAATTTTGACTCGTGGGCATGCAGCCTCCTGAAGGCACAGGAATTCTCGCATTGAGTTCGCCAAGGTATGGCCGGTGGCCGTCTGCTGCCCATACGTCAAGTTACGTACGCACGACATGGCGGGGCGCCTTCAGTGCCGCAGCCATCACGCTGTTTTCGCTGGTACTGTTTCCTGAGTGGCCGCTCCCTATGTCCTGCCAGGGCTGTACTTGCCAGCGCTCATTGTCGTGCTGAGGCGGCCAAATGAAGGGAACATCCCGGTATGGATCGATGGTCCTCTGGCTCGCACTGCAGCCCGGGTTAGAAGACTGCCGCATTCATTGCGATGATAAGAGCGGCGGGTTGCAGCACCTCATCGCCACGCAAAAATACGCGCGACGTTCGAGTAATCGTCTGTCCACGATTTGATGTCGTTACGCCTGCGGAGCTGCTCCCACCGCTTGTCGGCCGTGAGCCCGCCAAGGTCGTTTCTCGAGCGCGCCAGCGCTACCCAGACCGACTGGGCACGGCCGGTGGACAGCTGGGCCTGCGGAGGGACCGGAAGATCGCGCCGAACAAGCGCTGCGACTCCGAGATCGCGCGCGATGGCGGCGACGACAGGCTCCAGGTCAAGGTGCCGGTTGCTGATGTGCATGGCGATGGCACCGCCTGGCGCAAGCGCCCGGAAATAAAGAGCTACTGCCTCCCGCGTGAGAAGATGCACGGGAATCGCATCAGAGCTGAACGCATCGAGAATCAGAATATCGTATCGTGCGGCGCCTCCAGCCGTGCCCAATGTCAGACGGGCATCGCCGAGAACGATCTTGACTGCCGGCGGGCAATCGCGCAGGAGTGTAAAGAACCGCGGATCCCTCGCAATTTTCGCGACCACCGGATCGATCTCGTGATAAGTCCATTCTTCTCCGGCGCGTCCATAGCAGGCCAGCGTTCCCGTGCCGAGCCCGACGACAGCAACGCGACGGCGAGGGATCGCACTTGCTGTCGTGCTTCTGAAAAAGTCGCCGATCGGTCCTTCACGGTGATAGTAGGTGATGGGTTCCAGCCGGCGCCCCGCAATCAGCGACTGTGCACCATGCACAGTCGTTCCGTGCTGAAGAGTCTGCACGCGCGCTGTCGCTGGCCGCACAACGCGCGATACACCGAAAAAACTGCGCTCAGCGTGAAGTACGGTCGTTCGTCCCACGGCAACGGTCGCGCGCGCCTGCCCGGCGAAAACAACCGCCGCGAGGGCAAGCCCAAACCGAACTGGACGATTACGGCAGCTGAACACGGCGATCGCGAAGCACGCTGTCACCAGCACCGGAAACGCGTCCGGCGGTGCGCCTATATCTGCGGTCACCAGAACGAGGCCAGCGCCTACGACGACCGGGAACACGATATCGGCCAGCTCCAGGCGCCGGCCGGCTCGCGAACCGGGCATCAGCATTGCCGCCAGAACCAGGGCGATCGGGTACTCGCGTATACCATCGAACACGGCGGGAGCAACGAGCGCGTTGAACACGCCGCCCACAAGGCCGCCAACAGACAGCCAGACGAAAAACGCGGTGAGTTGTGCGGCCGGTGGCTTATTGCGAGCCAGCTCGCCATGACAGACCATGGCGACGACGAAGAGGACTGTCAAATGCAGGCCAATTCCACTCAGCGCCGGCAACCTGAAATTCCAGAAGATCGGAATCGCAACAGCGAGCAGAACGTGTGGCTCGATGCGGACCATCCACGGATGCGGCAGCCACGGACGGGTTGCAAACGCGATGACGAACGTCAGAAGGTATATCGCGAGCGGCACTACCCATAACAGCGGAACAGCCGCTACATCCGTTGATATGTACGTGGTGACGCCTACCAGCAGACTCGACGGCACGGCAGAGTAAACGAGCCATCGGGCGCGGTCGCCAGTGGTGACGGCGGGCGTCGCTGCAACCGCTCGGGTCGCCGCCGGCAAGGTGGCCCAATCCGGGCCCTTCCTGTTAAGCACCAGAAGCGCCGCGCAGGCAGACACGAGCAGCACGAGCATCACGTAGCCGAGCGACCACACACCGCGCTGTGTGGAGAGGCTTAGCCACGGCTCGATCAGCAACGGATAGCTCAACAATGCGATGAGACTTCCGAAGTTACTGGCGGCGTAGAGAAAATAGGGGTTAGCCGCGCGAGGATGGCCGCTGTCCGCAACCCAGCGTTGCGCTATTGGCGCCCCGCTGGCAAGCATTACAAAAGGAACGCCAAGCGACACTACCAGAAGGACAAGCAGCCATGCGATGCCGCCTGCACCGGCCGGCGGTATTCCATCGGCACGAACCTGCAGGGGCAGCGCAAGGCACGACAGAGCAAGGACGGTGACATGCAGGATTGCCTGCCTCTGCGAATCGAGAAACCGGGTGGCGACGTGCGCGTACCCATAGCCGACCAGAAGTGCCGCCTGAAAAAACACGAGGCAGGTATTCCAGACACTGGGTGTGCCGCCCAGAAATGGCAGCACCAGCTTGGAGAACATCGGCTCGACGCTGAACATGAGCGCAGCGTTGAAAAACACCGTAAACGTGAGAAAAATTATGACGCCCCGGGATCTGGCTCGCGACCACAATTGAGGGGGTGAAACAGTCGCGGCTGGGGCGATCATTGGCACCGGTCAGAGTATGGCGGAGTGCACAGCCGCGCAAGTTGGGCGAAATTCACATTACCATGGAACCAGAAGCCGTCACAATGAAAGCAGTGATCCTCGCCCGCGGACTCGGTACGCGGATGCGCAAGGAAGACAACGCCGCGAAGCTTGACGCATCGCAGGATGCGGCCGCAGACGCCGGGATAAAAGGCATGATCCCCATCGGCCGGCCATTCATGGACTATCTGATCAGCGCTCTCGCCGACGCCGGATTCGAGGAAGTGTGTCTGGTCATCGGACCCGAGCATATGAGTGTCCGGGACTACTATGAGAAAACTCTCACCATGACTCGCGTGCGGATGACGTTCGCGGTGCAGCGGGAACCACTCGGAACGGCAGATGCGGTGTTAGCGGCACAATCGTTCTGCGGGGCAGAGCCGTTCGTGATCATGAATTCAGACAACTACTACCCGGTAGCAGCGCTTGCCGAGCTGCACCGCAGGCGAGGGCCGGCGCTCATCGCGTTTCAGCGCAGCGCACTGGTTCGACTGGGGAACGTTCCACAGAGCAAGCTGGCACGATTCGGAGCGCTGGACATCGATGACTCGGGATACCTTCGCCGTGTCATCGGCGAGGCAGGTGGCCGCAGCAATGACGACATTTACTCCAGCCTCAACTGCTGGCTGTTCACCAGCGAGATTTTCCGCGCCTGCCGGGAAGTGCCGCTCTCAGCGCGCGGTGAGTTCGAACTGCCACAGGCGGTGCAGCTGGGAATCGATGCAATGGACATGCGGTTTGAGGCGGTTCGCATGGATGCGCCGGTGCTCGACATGTCGAGCCGCTCGGACATCGCATCGGTTGCAGAGCACCTCAGAGATGTGAAAGTGCGCCTCTAGCTCGCCTGCGCGATGTCATCGATCATCGCGGCGAGTGTTGCATACGGCACTGCACCTGACTGTCGCGCCGCTTCCTGCCCGCGGCTGAAAACGATCGTCGTCGGAATGCCTCGAATCTGGAACGAGCCCGCGGTTTTCTGCGAGGCATCGGTGTCCAGCTTTGCGACGACCGCACGCCCGACGAAGTTCGCCGCAAGCTGATCGACCGCCGGCGCCATCATCTTGCACGGCCCGCACCAATCGGCGTAAAAATCCACGAACACCGGCACATCGCTCTCGGCAATTGTGCGCCCAAACGTCTCGTCGTTGAGCTGAATCGGTCTGTCGAGAAGCATTGGCTTCGAGCACTTGCCGCACACCGGCCGATCCGCCGCACGCGCGGCGTCGACCCGGTTCCAGCGGTCGCAGAACTGGCATCGAAGCGTGATGCTGTTCGCCGAAGTCTGCTTCGCGGTATCGGTATCCATGAGTCATACGCTCCAGGTAATTGAGTCGATAAGTCAGTCCACAACTGCAATAAACGACGCAGCCCACTCTCACGGGCGGTTATCCAGAAATACAACAAAGACTGCGATGACCGGCTGAACATGCAGCGGTGTGAATCATGGCCCATCAGGCCCACCCCTGCTGTGACCCGTGGAGCAGGTGCTCGTCATTGTGGTGCACCGATGCGCTGAACAGCAGTCAAGCACGGCTCAACATCGGTTTCATCCGCAGTCAACCGGCATGTGACGAAGGAGTTTATGCGGCTTGCGTGTTCTTACGCATTCAGAACAGACGTTGGCGTTCCTCGTCGCAACGCAGGCTTCAGCATGCTTCTGATCGTGGCGGGAAACAACTCGACCCTGGGCAACAACTTTAATTGGGAGGGCATCGTACTTGTCGGCTGGGTCAAAACCGGCTACGGCAGCAGCGACATTCAGGGCGCGATCATCGGCAGCCTGATGCGAAGCTCAACAAGTTCGTGCCGATCAACGGCGCCAACGGCACTAAGACATACCAGTACAATTCCTATGAAGTCGCCAAGGCGCGCTGCGGACTTGGCGCTCTCGTTCCCCTCAATAACACATGGGTGGATAACTGGGTCGAGTACTAGATCACGGGCGGGTCTGAGACAGCGGCCGGCGGGGAATCCCGCCGGCCGTTTCTTTCTGCAGTTGCCGGGCCCGCAGTAGATTCCACCGATGAAGATTCTCGTCATCGAGGATGACCCCACAGTAGGCCAGTTCGTGAAGCGAGGCCTCGAAGAGCAGCGCTGGGGTGTGGATCTCGTTGCAAACGGCGACGACGGCGAGCAGATGGCATTTTCGGGCAACTACGATCTCGTCATTCTCGACATGCGGCTGCCGGGCAAGCCGGGCCTTCAGGTGCTCAACGACCTGCGGAGGCGTGGCTTCGAGCGTCCGGTGCTGGTCCTCACTGCCCAGGATGCCATCGACGCCAAAGTTGAAACTCTGCGGGCAGGTGCCGATGACTACGTGACCAAGCCTTTCGCCTTCGAGGAGCTGCTTGCGCGGGTGGAAGCACTTTCACGACGCCCGCGCGCGCTGGCGTCACCGGCGCTCAAGGTTGCCGATCTCTCGCTGCACCTTGACACGCGGGAGGTTTCCCGCGCTGGCGAATCGATCGAGCTGACCCCAAAGGAATACACAGTTCTCGAGTATCTGATGAGGCATTCCGACCGGGTGATGAGCCGCACGCTCATCACCGAGTATGCGTGGGGATATCATTTCGATCCCGGCACAAACATCGTCGACGTTGTCATCAATCATCTGCGGAAAAAAATCGACGCCGCGCATGCCACGAAACTGATCCACACGATCCGCGGGGTCGGCTACGTGATTCGCGACGAGCCGCAAACCGTGAGCCGCTGAAGCATTGTGGCATCCACCCGGACGAACCTTACTGCCTCGTTCGTAGCTGGGCTCGTCGCCGTCACTGCGGCGCTGGGCCTGACCGTCTGGCAGGTGCGGAATGCATCCGTATACAGCGATATCGCGCGACATGCCGCAACGCAGGCGGAATTAGCGGCGACGGTGATTCGTGAGACGCGCGAAGGCGTGCAAACCGTCGTCGGACGCGATACCGCCGGTCAGGCGCTGTTCGTCACTCCGCTGCTGCGGTCGATGCTCGGCGCGTTTCCGGACTACCTGGTAATAACCGATACCCGGGGTATTCCCATTTACCAGTCTCCCGCGGCACAGCGGTTGGGTGCTTCCGATTCTTCGCTGCTAGCGGGGCAGCTCGTCAATCTGCGCGTTGGAGGCCCGGCCGGCTTGCTGTCGCTGCCAACAGCGAACGAGCGGCTGTTGCTCATCGCGAATGCGCTCTCCAGCCCGACGGCGAGCCTCGGCAGGGTCGTTGTGGGAGTGCCTACGCGCTCGCGCACCGCATTACCGCGCGAGTTTATAGTGACGTTCTTTATCATTGCTCCAGTTCTGATTGCACTGGCGGGCTGGGGGGCCTACGCGGCATTCGGACTCACCTCGCAGCGAATCGCCAAGCTGACGCACGATGTCGCGGCGATCAGCGACGGTCGCAGCCTTCACCGCCGGCTGAGCATGGATAACTCGGGGCGTGAGTTTGCGAGTCTGGTGTCGACGCTCAATGCAATGATCGAGCGCCTCGAAAGCTCGTTCATGGGGCTTCGACGGTTTACTGCCGATGCGAGTCACGAACTCAAGACTCCGTTGACGGTGATGCGGGCTGACGTCGAGCGGGCGATGAGCGAGCCGTCGCGAGACGAAAGAATGGTGGCGCTGGAGGAGGCGCTGCATGAGACGACGCGGATGGCCGATCTCGTCGAAAGCCTGCTCACTCTTGCGCGCGCCGACGAAGGACGGTTTGACATCCACCGCGAGCCGGTCGAGCTCGAGCCACTGGTGAAGGATGTTTACGAGACCGCGCAGATACTTGGGGAAGGCGCGGGAGTCGCTGTGAATCTTCCCTTCACGGCAACGATTACAGTGATGGGTGATCCGACGAGGTTGCGCCAGTTGTTTCTCAATCTCGTGACTAACGCAATCAAGTACACTCCGCCTGGCGGGAAAGTAGATATCGGACTTGGAGTTCATCCCGACAACGTGACATTTGCGGTTCGGGATACGGGAATTGGAATTGCTGCTGCGGACGTGCCGTACATCTTCGAACGGTTCTGGCGGGCCGACCGCGCACGTTCGCGCATGTCGGAGCGCGGCGGGTTCGGCCTTGGTCTCGCCATCAGCCAGTGGATCGCTCAGGCACATGGTGGCACGCTGACTGCATCGTCGCGATTGGGGAAAGGCAGTCTCTTTACTGTAACGCTGCCCTTGCCGACGCAGGTGAAAGCATGAATCGCCGATTAAGACCGATTTCATGGATTCTTAATCTTCCTGCTATTACTTCGGGACCCGGGTGCGAATAAGCTACAACTCACCCATACTCAACTCGGTGAATCAATGTTCAATCTACTGATCGAGTCGCAGCCCAAGAAGCAGAAGCTTGCAGGCGGAACCATGTTCAGCATGGTGTTCCATGGAGGTCTGATCGCGCTCGCCGTCATTGCGACTGCGCGTGCCGGGATCGCCGACGACAAGACGAAGAACGAAAAGATCCAGTTCGTCGAAATGAAGAAGGAACCGCCTCCGCCGCCCAAGCCCAAGGAGCCGCCGCCGCCGCCGCCGAAGGATGTCGTCATGAAGGCGCCGCCGCCGAAAGGCTTCCAGGTGCTTCAGGCACCGGTCGATATTCCGATCAAGATTCCGGATATTGATCTCAGCAAGAAAGTCACGAATGAAGCCGACTTCAGTGGCAAGGGCGTAAAGGGCGGAGTTGCTGCCGGTGTCGCTGGCGGTACGCCGCAGAAAATCAGCAACGAGCCGTATTTCGATTTTCAGGTCGAGAAGCCTGTCGCCCAGATTCCGGGTACGGGCAGCCCGCGCTATCCCGATGCACTCCGATCCTCGGGAGTCGAGGGTGAAGTACAGGCGCAGTTCGTCGTCAACGAGGACGGCAAAGCCGAGACGAGCTCATTCAAGGTCCTCAAGGCTACCAACGACATGTTTGCAAACGCGGTCCGCACCGCGCTGCCGCAGATGCGTTTCTACGCGGCCGAAGTCGGCGGAAAGAAGGTAAAGCAGCTCGTGCAGCAGAGTTTCCAGTTCAAGCTCGACAGATAACCAACCACAACAACAACCAACCGGGAATCAAATACCATGGGACTTTCTCTTATCGACCTCTGGCATGAAATGGGCTGGTTCGCCAAAGGCATCGTCTTCACGCTTCTCTTCATGTCCATCTGGTCGCTCACGGTCACGATCAAAAAGTGGTGGGATCTGAAGCAAGCCCAGAAGGAAACCCGTAAGTTCGCTCCTGAATTTTCGCAGTTTCTCGAAGAAGACAATCTCACTGAAGCGGTCACGCTTTCCGAGAAGTACAAGAAGTCGCATGTTGCCCGCGTCCTTGGCGGCGCGCTTACGGAAATCAAGCCGCTGATTCAGGATGGCACAGTCAACGTCGGTGATATCAACTCGGCTGAGCGCGCGATCGAGCGCGAGATGCTGATGACGATCACCGATCTGAAGCGCGGCCTCGGCATTCTCGCCACGGTCGGCGCGACCGCTCCATTCGTCGGGTTGCTCGGAACAACGATGGGTATCGTCAACGCGTTCGTCGGTATGGCATCGTCCGGCTCCGGCGGACTTTCCGCGATCTCCGCCGGTGTGGCCGAGGCACTCATTACCACGGCGTTCGGACTCATCGTCGCAATTCCGGCGGTGTGGTCGTACAACTTCTTCCAGGTCAAGATCGATAATCTCACCGCCGAGATGACGTATACCTCGAAGGAGATGATCGACTACATGATCAAGAACGTGAGCGGCGAGTTCGGCCGGTCGCGCTTCACCCGCGAATTCAACACCACGGCTACGGCCGGATCCGCGCCTATCTCGAATTAGCGCAAGGAGTTCCGGCCCATGTCCATGTCATCAGGCGCAACGCGCAGTAATATCAAGGCAGAACCCAACGTGACGCCGATGATCGACGTCATGCTGGTTCTCCTCATCATCTTCATGCTCGTCATTCCCGCGATCAGCGCCGGCTTTCAGGCGATTCCTCCGCAGGGCGTGAACCTCAAGCCACATCCGGAGGAGGATCGCGACCAGGTTCTCGGCATCGACGCCAACGGGCAATACTTCCTGAACAAGGCGCCGATTCCAAACGCGGAGCTCGCTCAGCGTCTCAAGACGATCTACGAGAATCGTGAGGATGACAAACTGTTGTATGTAAAGGCGCACAAGGATCTCGAGTACGGGAAGGTTCTCGACGCTCTCGACATCGCCTCGAAGAACGAAGTTCGCGTTACGGGAATGATCACGGATCAGCAGCCAGGGACTGTTTCCCTGATTGCCACCGATAACCTTCTGGGTGGTGGCAAACCCGCAGGCGGTAAAGACTGATGTCAATGTCTACTGGAGGGGAAGGCGGGGCTCTAACCAACGAGATCAACGTCACTCCGATGATCGACGTGCTGCTGGTACTGCTGATCATCTTCATGCTCGTGGTGCCGATGTCGAGGAAGGCGATCGATCTTCAGCTACCTGATCCCATCGAAACCACTGAGAGCACCAATCCGCCTCCGCAGATCGTGCTCGAAGTACTTGCTGGCGAAAAGTATCTCGTGAACAAAGAGGAGGTTCCAAAGGCGCGGTTGCTGGCACGGTTGACCGAGATTTACAAGGCGCGTCCTGAGAAGATCATTTTCGTCAAGGGTGCACCTAAGGCCGTCAAGTATTCTCAGGTGATTTATGCCATGGATGTCGCCCGCGGGGCTGGCGTCAAGGTCATCGGTGTGTCTCCGAAGGATAAGGATCCGGCGGCTCCATAGGTAACCGGTACCGAGCGCCCGTCGGCGTACCACGAAGCAGCAGAGAGGGGCGGTGGAAGGGTGTCGCCGCCTCTCTTTTTGCACATGCGCTGATCATTTTCCTCGTTCTGTTTCCAATAGCTCGTAAGAGTTTCAAGGCTGAACCTGCCACTGGCGGCGGCGGTGCAGGGCCGGCGGGCGGAGGCGGGGGAGGTTCAGGGGGCGGACGTTCCGGTGCCGCACAGCGTTTGCAATTCGTTCGCATCAAGCCACCTGCTCCCGACGCGGCAGCGCTCGTTGCGCCAATCCCGATGGAACTGCCGAAGACGGTGCCGGTGGTGCCACCCGCCGCGGTGCCTCTCGCCCAGGCGCCGTCCGTGCTACCGCCAACGGGTGCGGCTACAACCGGGCCTGCCGGAAGTGGCGCTGGCACCAGCGGGTCAGCGGGCGCCGGACCGGGAAGCGGGGGCGGAGTTGGATCGGGCGTCGGGACGGGCACAGGATCGGCAAATGGTCCAGGCACAGGAGGAGGTCCCGGAAGCAGTTTTCCTCCCACTCCAACGCAGTTTTTCCTGCCACCACTTCCGGCGCCTTCGTCGCTCAGAGGGTATCACCTGACGGCTTACTTCGATGTTGACGAAAAAGGGAAGTCGACGCTGCTCGGCTTCAACCCATCCCGCGATGGCGGATACAACCGCCGACTGCGTGAGGTTCTGCTCGCACTTCGGTTCCGTCCGGGGGTCAAGGCCGATGGAACCCCGATACGAGACACCGTAGACATCCAATTCATCTTCTGAATCCAGACTGTCCTGCCTCCTAGCAGTACACCGGCGTCGCCTGTAGATTCCGCCCGCTGATCACCGGGCGACAGACGGTATCCATACCCGCGGAGTTATTGGATGACGAATATGCCCGGCACATACGACGCGCCCGAGCAGGTCGATGACGACCCGAGATCCCCCGACGGAACTCCGACGTCGGGTGACTTCGTCAAGGCGCTGACGCTCACCGACGCGACGATGCTCGTCGCCGGATCGATGATTGGCAGCGGAATCTTCATTGTGTCGGCCGATATTTCGCGGACGGTCGGCTCGCCCCTGTGGCTGATGCTTGCGTGGGTCGTCGCCGGAGTGATCACCATGCTCGGCGCGCTTGCGTACGGCGAGCTCGCTGCAATGTATCCGCGTGCGGGAGGCCAGTACGTGTTCCTGCGTGAATCCATGGGGCCCCTCATGGGTTTTCTATACGGCTGGACGCTGTTCATTGTCATTCAAACGGGAACGATTGCGGCCGTGGCTGTAGGATTCGGGCGCTTCCTGGGAGTCCTATGGCCCGGCATCACACCCGACCGCTTTTCCTGGTTTCCGCAGATCGATTTCAATACCCCTGGCGGACTCGTGGAGATGGGGCTGTCGCCCCAGCGGCTCATCGCTCTCCTGAGCGTATGGGTTTTGACGTGGATCAATCTCCGCGGCGTCAAGGAAGGAAAGTTTGTCCAGACCACGCTCACTGTGGTGAAGACGGGGGCGCTTGCCGCGCTCATTCTTCTCGCTCTCACCGTTGGTCGAAATGCCGACGCCGTCGCCGCCAACTTCGGCCCCGGCAGGTTTACCGGCAATGTCGATGTTTCGTCGGTGTTTCTCATCGCTTTCGGTGCGTCACTCGTGGGATCGCTTTTCTCGAGCGACGCGTGGAATAACGTCACGTTCGCGGCAGCTGAAGTAAAGAATCCGCAGCGAAATCTTCCGCTCGCCCTGCTGATGGGAACCGGACTGGTCAGCGCGCTCTACCTTCTGGCCAACATTGCTTATCTCAACGTGCTGCCGCTTGACGGCGCCAAGGATGCCGCGTCTGTTATAGGCCGTGGCATTCAGCACGCGACGCAGGATCGTGTCGGAAGTGCGGCTGCGGAGGTGATATTCGGCGCGATAGGCGGAACGATAATGGCGAGCGCCATTCTGATCTCGACGTTCGGCTGCAACAATGGGTTGATCCTCGCCGGGTCGCGAGTCTACTACGCGATGGCTCGCGACGGTCTTTTCTTCAAGCGCGCCGCGCAGCTCAACGTCAATCGGGTTCCCTCAACCGCATTGATCGTACAGGCTGTCTGGACAAGCCTGCTGTGCCTTACGGGGACTTACGGCCAGCTACTCGACTTCGTCATTTTCGCAGCGTTGATATTTTACGTACTCACGACCGTTGGGTTGTTCATCCTCAGGTCCACGAAACCCGACGCTGAACGCCCGTACCGCGCGATCGGCTATCCCGTCCTGCCAGGGCTCTACATTCTGTTGGCGGGTACGGTTGCGATTGTCCTGCTGATCGCTGACAAGACGAGGGCGCAGGCACTGTCCGGCCTCGTTCTCGTGGCCATCGGCATACCCGTGTATTCGCTCTGGCGCAAGATGTCTCCGCAAGCTTGACAATGTGCGCCCCCGGAGCGGAAGCGCGACGCCGCTTGTGCCTCGAGAACTGAAAGAATGAGCTGTTGAACGTTGATGTTGCTTCCCGCCATGGCGCCGGATCGGGGCGCCAGTTTTTTACCCTCAGGAGATTTTCGATGACGATTTGGATTCACCCGCTGTTCCGTCGGGCTGTGACTGTAATGTCAGTTGCGCTGATTGCCCTCGCTGGCAGCACGTTATCCGCGGCGACCGGCTTGGCTCAGGCAGGCCCCGCGACAGGCACTTCCGTCGAGCCGGCTCCAGTGCACCGACCGGGCGGCGAAGCAAATCTCATCATACCTGACCTCGGCGCAGTCGAGTTTCTTGGAATGTCGGGAACGACGCTGCTCACCGGCGGACTGCTGGTCTGCATACTCGGACTTCTCTTCGGCCTCGTCATATACGGTCAGCTGAAGAAGATGGAGGTGCACGGATCGATGCTCGAGATCTCGGAGCTGATCTACGAGACTTGCAAGACTTATCTGATCACGCAGGGAAAGTTCATTCTGATCCTCGAGCTGTTCATCGGGTTCGTGATTCTGCTGTATTTCGGATTTCTGCTCGATTTCGAGGCAACCAAGGTCGCGATAATCCTGCTGTTCAGCCTCATCGGCATTGCCGGCAGCTACGGCGTTGCGTGGTTCGGCATTCGTATCAATACCTTCGCCAACTCGCGCACTGCCTTCGCCAGTCTCAGGGGCAAGCCGTATCCGTGCTATTCGATTCCGCTCAAGGCCGGCATGAGCATCGGCATGCTGCTCATCAGCGTCGAGCTGTTTCTGATGCTTTGTATCCTGCTGTTCATCCCGGGCGACTACGCGGGTCCGTGCTTCATCGGTTTCGCGATCGGTGAATCACTCGGCGCGGCCGCGCTTCGAATCGCCGGCGGAATATTCACCAAGATCGCCGACATCGGCGCCGATCTCATGAAGATCGTCTTCAATATCAAGGAAGACGATGTCCGCAATCCGGGCACCATCGCCGACTGCACCGGGGATAATGCCGGCGACTCGGTTGGACCGAGCGCGGACGGCTTTGAGACCTACGGGGTCACGGGTGTCGCCCTGATTTCATTCATCCTGCTGGCGGTGGCGTCACCCGTCGTCCAGGTGCAGTTGCTGGTCTGGATTTTCGCCATGCGGATCATGATGGTCGTTGCCAGCGGTGTCTCCTATCTGATGAATGAAGCAGCCGCCAAGGCGCGCTACGTGAATGCCGACAACATGAACTACGAGGCGCCGCTTACGTCACTCGTGTGGCTCACCTCGATCGTGTCAGTGGTGATGACCTACCTCGTGTCGTGGCTGCTTATCCCTGACCTCGGCGATGGTTCCCTCTGGTGGAAGCTGTCGACGGTCATTACCTGCGGCACGCTGGCCGGCGCGATCATTCCAGAGCTCGTGAAGATTTTTACGTCGACCGAATCAACGCACGTCAAGGAAGTGGTGACGTCTTCGCGCGAAGGCGGTGCGTCGCTGAACATTCTATCCGGGCTCGTCGCCGGAAACTTCAGCGCTTACTGGCTGGGCATGGCGATCATGATCCTCATGTCCATTGCATACGGTGTGAGCACGTTCGGCTTCGAGACACTCATGATCGGACCTGCGGTGTTTGCGTTCGGTCTCGTCGCATTCGGATTTCTGGGGATGGGTCCGGTGACGATTGCCGTCGATTCGTACGGCCCCGTGACGGACAATGCTCAATCAGTGTTCGAGCTTTCCACCATCGAGCAACTGCCGAACATCAATGCAGAGATCAACCGGGACTATGGGTTTACGCCCAATTTCGAACGCGCCAAACACCTTCTCGAGGAGAATGACGGCGCGGGCAATACGTTCAAGGCCACCGCCAAGCCGGTTTTGATCGGTACCGCGGTCGTTGGTGCGACGACACTTATTTTCTCGATCATCGTGTCACTCACTCAGGGGTTGCAGCCGGAGTTCCTGCAATACATCTCTATTCTGCATCCGCCATTTCTCCTGGGCCTGATCGCAGGTGGCGCCGTGATCCATTGGTTCGTCGGCGCGTCGACTCAGGCTGTCACGACCGGTGCATACCGGGCGGTGGAGTTCATCAAGGCGAACATCAACCTCGAAAGTGCGGCGAAGGCATCGGTCGAGGACAGCAAGAAAGTCGTCGAGATCTGCACCAGATATGCGCAGAAGGGAATGTTCAACATTTTCCTCACGGTATTCTTCTCGACCCTCGCGTTCGCGTTCGTTGAGCCGTATTTCTTCATCGGCTATCTGATTTCAATTGCGTTGTTCGGGTTGTATCAGGCGATCTTCATGGCAAACGCCGGTGGCGCATGGGACAACGCGAAGAAAATCGTGGAAGTCGAGCTCAAGCAGAAGGGAACCGAGCTTCACGCGGCAACGGTTGTCGGTGATACGGTTGGCGATCCATTCAAGGACACATCTTCGGTGGCTCTCAATCCTGTGATCAAGTTCACGACGCTGTTCGGACTCCTTGCTGTGGAGCTTGCCGTTTCGCTTACTGCTGAACGCGGGCCATTGCTCAGTCACGTACTGGCGGGCGTCTTCTTCCTGATTTCCATCTTCTTCGTGCACCGCTCTTTCTATGGCATGCGAATCGAGAAGTAGCAGCGCAGCATGAATTCGCTCTTCGCGCGGAAGCCGATTGCCGACCTTCTCGCTGAGGAGGGACATCCCAACGCGTTAAAACGCGCGTTGGGAGCAGGCGATTTGATCATGCTCGCGATCGGGGCGGTGATTGGTGCCGGGATTTTCTCATCCATCGGCACGGCCGCGGCGGGTGAAATATTGCCGAGCGGTGTGGTTGTACGGTATGGTGCGGGGCCGGCGTTGGTGGTGTCCTTCATCCTGCTCGGAGCTGTGTGCGGCCTTGCGGCCCTGTGCTATGCCGAACTCGCGTCGATGATTCCGCAGGCTGGAAGCGCGTACGCGTATTCGTACGCGACCCTCGGCGAGCTGGTGGCGTGGATTATCGGCTGGGATCTGATCCTCGAGTATGCAGTCGGAAACGTCGCCGTCGCAGTCGCCTGGAGCGGGTATTTCAGCTCGTTCCTGTCAGCATTCGGGTTGGCGTTTCCTGCGTGGGCGACGCACGGATACAGGGCGGTGGCGCTCAGTTCCGATCCGGCAGTGCAGGGTTTGATGCAGACTGCGCCACGCATCGCCGGAATACCGGTGCTGCTGAATATTCCCGCGTTTGCGATCGTTATGGCCATTACCTGGCTGTTGCTGCGGGGCGTGCGCGAGAGCGTACGCGTCAACAACGTCATGGTCGTGATAAAGCTGCTGGTGCTGGGGTTGTTCGTCGTGATTGGCGCGATGCATATCGACACCTCGAATTACGTGCCCTTTGCGCCGAATGGCTGGCGCGGAATTCACCAGGGCGCGGCGATCATCTTCTTCGCCTACATCGGCTTCGACGCCATCTCCACCGCGGCCGAAGAAACAAAGAATCCTCAACGCAATATGCCGATAGGAATTCTTGGTGGTCTCGCAATCTGCACGGTCATCTACGTCATCGTCGGCGCAGTCGCGACCGGCATCGTGCCTTATACCGACCTGAAGGCGGCCGATCCGTTGTCCAGAGCACTCACCCTCGCGGGGCTCGGGACGGCGAGCTGGATCGTTGCGCTGGGCGCGGTGATATCGCTCACTGCTGTGCTCCTGGTGTTTCAGTACGGGCAGCCGCGCATCTTCTTCGCCATGGGCCGCGACGGTTTGCTTCCGGGGTGGGCATCGAAGGTCAGCAAAAAATCAAGGGTACCACACATTACCACGCTCATTACAGGGATTGCGGTAGGAGTTGGTGCCCTGTTCGCCGACGAGAACGAGATCTACGATCTCACCAATATTGGAACGCTCTCGGCATTCGCGATTGTTTGTATCGGAGTGCTTGTCCTGAGATACACCCAGCCAGACCGGCCCCGGCCTTTCAGAGTGCCGTTTGTGTGGCCGGTGACGCTGGTCGGCGCTGGCTCGTGCATTTATATCATGACCGGCCTCCCGGTGCGGGCATGGGAGCGGTTCGGCATCTGGCTGGCGATCGGTGTAGCGATCTACTTTGCCTATGGCTATCGTCATTCAACGCTTCGCCGCGGCACCGCGCCCGTGACTGAACCTCCACCGAACGCCTGATGAACGTCTTTACTCAGCTACGCCGGGTCTCGCTGACCAAGTGGATCCTGATCGGCATGGTTGTCGGGGCCATACTTGGATGGCTCGCTCCCGACTTTGCCCAGTCGCTCAAGCCGCTATCCACAGTTTTCCTCCGGATGATCAAGTCCATCATCGTGCCGATCATATTCGGAACGCTCGTGATGGGAATTGCTGGCCATGGCGACGACATGAAGCGCGTCGGCCGGCTTGCCTTCAAGTCGATCATCTATTTCGAGATTGTCACCACGCTGGCGCTGTTCATCGGGCTTGGGGCCGCGAATCTGGTGCGGCCTGGCGAAGGAGTGGTTTTGGCTGGATCGGCAGACCAGGGACAGAAACTCGCCGCGAATACCCCGACAGCTGGTGGATTCCTGGAGCACATTGTCCCACAGAGCTTTTTCGAAGCGGCCGCAAAAAACGACGTGCTGCAGATCGTGTTCTTTTCCATCCTGTTCGCGATAGCGCTATCGCAGGTACGCGGGAAGCCGAAAGAGTTCGTACTTGCGGGTGCTGAAGGGCTTGCCGAGGTGATGTTCAAGTTTACGGGCATCGTCATGAGGTACGCGCCAATCGGCATCGGCGCCGCAATGGCTGTCACCGTCGGTCATAGCGGCGTCGGAGTTCTCATCAACCTCGGCAAGCTGATCCTGACGCTATACGGGGCTCTGATCGTTCTGGTCGCCTTCGTGTTGGTCCCTGTCGCGATCATGTTCAAGGTGCCGATAAGACAGTTCCTGAAAGCAGTGAAGGCCCCGGCACTCATCGCGTTTTCGACGACATCGTCAGAAGCCGCCCTGCCAAGCGCGATGCAGGCGATGGAGCGCATCGGCGTGCCGCGGCGAATCGTCGCGTTCGTGATGCCGACCGGCTACTCGTTTAATCTGGACGGTACTACGCTTTACCTGGCGGTCGCGTCGGTGTTCGCGGCTCAGGCGGCTGGCGTCGACATGACCTTCGGCCAGCAGCTCATCATGATGCTGACGCTGATGGTAACCAGTAAGGGCGTCGCAGCAGTGCCACGTGCTTCGCTCGTGATTCTATCGGGAACGCTGGCGTCGTTCGGGCTGCCGCTCGAGGCCGTGGCACTCATCCTGGGTGTCGATGAGCTGATGGACATGGCGAGAACGACCGTAAATCTTGTGGGCAACTGTCTCGCAACGGTGGTGATGGCACGGTGGGAAGGGGAGTTCGTGCCGGTACCCGATGTTGCGGTGGAGCAGTCACTGGCGGCGTGAGATAAAAAGCTGAGTTTTGAGGTTGTGCAGAAGCCTGGCATCGGGTTTCAGTAGCCGCAAACTGAGAAAAGCCGACCCGTCAGTCGTCGGGAACCAATGATTCCAGCACGCGAGGTTCAGGGGCCAGGCGGCGGCTGGGGATTCAGTGTGTCGTGGCATCGAGGGTTGCCTCGGACTTGCGCGCATAGTTGAGCAAGCCGTGCAGCATCTTTCTTACCTCCACGAGCTGATTGAGGAGAGACAGGAAATCGGGCTTCCCGATGGCGCCGATATCGCGGCCTGTTATCAAGTGGTACTCCAGCTCAGCGGCCGAATTGACCGCAATTTTCAGGTAGCGCGCAAATTCGCGCCGGGTGTCCTGAGACCCCTTCAACGATGTTCGCCGGGATCGACATCGCCGCTCGACCATCTGACTGCGAAGACTTGGATGTTCGGTTCCTCGCATTGCGGTCCCAACGCGATGACACTCAAGTGCCAACGAATGGGCCTTTTGCCAAACGAGAAGCTTTTTAAAATCTGACACGCCCGAAACTTCACGCGCCCCATGTATCTTCCGCCCGCCCTTTCATTCCGCGGGCCTCCAGAAATCCGCACGGAAAGAAATCCTCCCTGACCCCCGACCTCGCCTGCTGGAGTCATTTGTTACAGACAACTGATGGGTCGGCGTTTCTCAGTTTGCAGTTACTGACGGCTGGGGCCAGGCATCTGCACAACCTGAAAACACGCAGTTCCGCAGTTCCGTTACGCCGCTTCGGGCTTCCAACCAACTTGCGCCCTCTGCCGAGCGTATCGTCGCGCTTTCCGCGCGCGGCCGGCTACTCGATCGGCTTGCCCACCGTCGGCGCGACCGGCAAAACTGAGGCATTGCCATCGGCGCCTTGAAGCATGTGTATCGCCGCCTTCACCGCGCCTCGCGCCGCGATGATATCGCCTGCTCTCAGCTGAGCCCCAGGCACAGCCGACCTAAGCCGGTGCTCGAGACGCTTTCTGAGGGGCGCTCCCTTCTGCAGCAGCCCGCCGGCGAACGCAACCGGCGCCGCTGCGCGATCGTCGCCGAAAAGTCGAATCGCGAGCGCCCGCACATGAAGCACTAGCTCTTCGACCGCCAGCGACACTAGTGCGTTGGCGCGAATGTCGCCGCCCGATGCAGCGTTGAAAACGATGGGAGCAAGCATGGCAAGGTCCATCGGTGTCGCTGCGATGCCCCATGGAATGAGCTCCGAAGGTTCATTCGCCTCAGCTGCAGTAAGAATCGCTCCCGTCAACTCGGTGGATGGTTCCCGCCCATCAGCAGCGGCCGCAACTATACCGAGTGCGCGGCGGCCAATCCACGCGCCACTGCCTTCGTCGCCAAACGCCGGACCCCAGCCTCCGCAACGGGCGATCGTGTTGGACGGACTCCGTCCATAAGCAATCGAGCCAGTGCCGGCGATGAGAATGATTCCAGCCCGTCCGTCGAAAGCATCGGTGAGCGCGATCTCGCCATCGCCGACGACAGCGATTTCATCCGCAACGTCAAGGTCCTCCAGCGCGTCGCGCAACGCCCGAGCCTCATTCGCCCGGCCGGCTCCGGCAACGCCGGCCACGAGTATTCTAGCTCTTCCCTCGGGTTCTCCAGCCGCAGCCATTGCGCTGCGTACGGTTTCACCGATGCTCTGGGCAGAACGCTCGGCGCGGCCGGGCCCGGTGGCAGAGCCCGGCCCGATGGCTTCACCCACTGCCTCTCCATCGAAGCCAGCAACGATCGCATGCGTTTTTGTCCCGCCGCCATCTACTCCTGCTACAATATCAGCCATCAGGGCCAGGCTTCCAGCTCGATATCATTCGCCACCGACGCGACCGATCCCTGCCCGTCGTTGTCAGACACCAACGTGAGGGTTCCAGCTAATCATCCGCGTGCCGCTCACGATCGCCATGCGTGTATGACGAAAGGATTCCGACCGCCAGGGTGATGGACGTACCGATAAGGACATACCAGGGCCAGGCGATCTTCGTGAACGGAACAAGAATCCCGGAAAGCGAGGGCAGCAGCGGAAGTAACGGCTTGGCAAACACGATAAACGTCATCACGAAGATCGCGGTGGCCATACCCGTAATAGCATCTCTCTGCATTGCCCGCCGCCAGAGGATCCCCAGAAAGAAGCCCCCGAGTAGAGCTCCGTAAGTGAACGACGCGATCGAGAGCGCCACTACCACTACCGGTGTGCCCTGTTGGCGGTATAGAAGGGCTGCAGTGAGAAGAATTACTCCCCAGACAAGTGAAAAGGCCCGGGCAAGGCGAAGCGTTCGCTTCTCGTCGACAGCTCTCTTGCTCAACGGCAGCCAGATGTCGTGCACGGTAGCGGCAGCTAGAGAATTGATAGAGCCGGATAGCGTGCTCATCGACGCCGCGAGAATTGCAGCGACCACGAGGCCGGTGAGGCCGGGGGGCATTACTTCGACGACGAACGTCGGGAAAATGGAATCCGGAACCGCGAACTTGCGTCCCTGATAGTACGCAAACAATCCGAGTCCGATCATCAGAAACAATCCGAACTGGATGAACACGGCGATTCCGCTGCCGATGAGCGCCTTGCGCGCGTCTTTCAGGCTCGACGAAGCGAGGAGCCGCTGTACGATGAGCTGATCAGCCCCATGTGAGGCCATCGAAAGGAAGGCGCCGCCGAGCAAGCCGGCGAAAAGTGTTGTAGGCCTGTCGAAGCCCATATACGTGTCCACTGCGTCGAGCTTGCCGACGCTGCCAACCGTCGAGAGGATCGAAGACCAGCCCCCGTCTACTCCGCGGCCGAGAAGCACCAGCGCCGCCAGGCCACCGCCAACGTACACGGCCGTCTGGACGACATCCGTCCAGACCACAGCACGCATTCCACCGTGCCAGGTATAGAACAAGGTGAGAACGCCAAGAATCAGAATCGAAATTGGAGTGACGTACTGTTGCGGCACTGCCGGTCCGATGATCAGAGCAATCGGTATGGCGGTCGCAAACACCCGCACCGAATCTCCGAATGCGCGGGTGAACATGAAAACGGTCGAAGCGAAGCGGCGGGTCGCCAATCCGAACCGGCGCTCGAGCAAAGCGTAGGCGGTTACGAGCTCGCCGTTGTAGTAGCGCGGAAGCAGCGTGTAGGCGACGACGATTCTGCCGAGAAGGTATCCGGCGGCGATCTGCAGAAAGCCAAGGTTGGTAACGTATGCCAGCCCTGGGATCGAAATGAAGGTGAGGGCGCTCGTCTCGGTCGCGACGACCGAGAACAGAATGGCCCACCACGGTATCGTCTTGCCGGCGACAAAGTAATCCTTCGCGTCCTTCTGGCCGCGGCCCAGCCACACTCCGAGGGCGGTAGTGCCGGCCAGATAAACGATCATGACAAAAAAATCGAGGGCGGTGAAATTGGTTCTCATTTCACCGCCCTCGATGCGTTCGCGTTTCTTGGAACAGGACTACGCGGTAAACGAGCTACCGCAGCCGCAGCCGCCCGTTGAGTTGGGATTCTTGAAGGTG
This sequence comes from Gemmatimonadaceae bacterium, assembly GCA_037721215.1. Lineage (NCBI taxonomy): Bacteria > Pseudomonadati > Gemmatimonadota > Gemmatimonadia > Gemmatimonadales > Gemmatimonadaceae > Gemmatimonadaceae bacterium. The sequence continues at coordinate 19,045 of JBBJNV010000014.1, read as the reverse complement.
AATCCTGATCCCTGCATGGAGGTGACGTAGTCAATGGTGACTCCCGAGATGTATTGCGCGGAGAACGGGTCGACAAAAATATGGAACCCATCGCCATTAAGCACGAAATCATCTTCGGCGTGCTTGTCTTCGATGACGAGACTGTACTTGAAGCCGCTGCAGCCACCCGACTGCACGCTTACGCGAAGGCCGCCCTCGACGCCAGTGACGCCCTCGGCGTCCATGAACTTCTTTACCTCGACCGCCGCATTTGGCGTGACGGTGAGATCGATATCAGATGTAGTCGATGTGGACATTTTGCGAATCTCCTTTGTCTTCCGAAAATTAGGGCCTTCGGGGCGTACTCGAAAGTGCGCGCGCGTTCTGCGTGGCGTCCGGGCCCCCACCCTCTGATCCTTCGGACCCATCCTGCCGGAATGATTTTGCGATCCACGCGAACGACGCCGCCGCGATCGCGAGCATTATCATGCCGGGCACGAAATCGCCGAAGATGAGTTTGCCGATGCCGAACAGCGTCGCATACACCGCCACAACGCCGGCGATCCAGTTCGTCCACGCGAGCGCGCCCCCGGCAATGCCTTCCCGCCCAAAGCCGGCCTGCTGGCTGATTCTGCTCCAGCCAGCACCGCCCGGCCTCACTCGCCGGTAGAACGCCTCGAGAACGGAATCGGGCTCCGGAGCCGTGAGATACGTAACACTCAGCCACACGACCGTACTCACCGCCACGGTGACGAGCATTATCGTCGCGTCGGCGTTTGGATCGCCAGCGGCAAATCGCTGAGGTATGGTCTGAAACGCGATTAGCGAAGTTATCAGCGACGCAACCATGGCGCTGATCTCCGACCACGAGTTGATGCGCCACCAGTACCACCGGAGAATCAGCACGAGGCCAGTTCCAGCTCCCATCGCAAGAAGGAACTTCCACGCCTGCTCAACCGACGAAAGCTGTGAGGTGACGGCGATCGACGCGACAAAGATGAACACCGTGGCCAACCGTGCGACCTTGACGTAATGCGCCTCGGACTGGCCGGGCTTGTAAAATCTCTTGTAGACGTCGTTGACCAGGTATGATGCACCCCAGTTCAGATGAGTCGCGACCGTTGACATATAAGCAGCCGCGAATCCCGCCAATAGCAGGCCGCGCCACGGACTCGGTAGATAGTCCACAAATGCCTGGACATAGGTGGCTTCCTTATCGGTCGCATTCGGGTAAAGGATGACCGTGGCAAGGCCGGTGATAATCCATGGCCACGGGCGCAACGCGTAATGAGCAACCTGGAAGAAGAGCGTGGCGAGAACGCCGTCCCGTTCGGTCTTCGCCGAGAAAATCCGCTGGGCGATGTAACCGCCGCCTCCAGGCTCCGCCCCCGGATACCATGCAGCCCACCACTGCACCGACAGAAAAACCGCCAGCGTCAACAGCGGCATCCAGGCGTACGCCGTCAGCCCTTCGGAAGTAACTGACACCGGCATCACGCCGATCGCCGCCGCCTCGCTTCCGAAGTGAGCAATGACTCCCGTCTTGAGTGCACCCATGCCACCGACAGCATCCACCACGAAGAAAGCAAGCAGTATCACCGCCGACATCATGATGATGAACTGCAACAGGTCGGTCCAGAGAACCGCGCGAAGACCGGCGGCGGTAGAGTAGACGACAGTGATCACGAAGCAGATTCCAACCGCCACATATGGTGAAACGCCAAGCGAAATCGTCAGGACCTTGATCATTGCCCGCGTCACCCAGCCAAGGATGATCAGGTTGATGGGAATGGCAAGGTAGATGGCGCGAAATCCTCTGAGGAAGGAAGCGCCCTCGCCTCCGTACCGGACTTCCGCGAATTCCACGTCGGTGAGGACGTTTGCCCGGCGCCAGAGCCGGGCGAAGAAAAACACCGTGAGCATGCCGCTCATCACCATGCTCCACCACAGCCAGTTGCCCGCCACACCTCGCGACGCCACGAGGCCCGTTACTACGAGGGGAGTGTCAGCGGCAAACGTGGTCGCCACCATCGAAGCGCCGGCGAGCCACCATGGTACGCTTCGTCCCGAGAGGAAATACTCGTCGAGACTTTCCCCGCCGCGTTTGGTGAATATGAGTCCGACGACTGTCGTGACGAGAAAGTAGGCGGCGATGATCGCCCAGTCGATCGCGGTGAGTGTCATGGCTGGATGGAAGGCGCGCGCGAGCAAAGGGGAACGCGCATATGTATGATTAGGTATGAGACAAGACGAAGGTCAACTTACGACGGTGACAGCAATGGCGCGATGCTTTTTCTCAGGGTTGGGATTTCTGCTTCTAGCAACGGGGTGCACCGTCACCAGCAAGAGGCTGGACCCTCCCGATGAGCTCGCCAGAGCGAAGGTTCGGCCAGGCATCAGTGTCCTGCTCAGCGACAGCATCGAGCTGATTCGCGGCAAGAAGATAGGACTGCTTACCAACCAGACGGGAGTCAACGAGAAGGGCGAATCCGATATCGATCTGCTTCGGAGCCCCAGGGCCCGGAAGGCGAACGTAACCCTTACCATGCTGTTCGCCCCCGAGCACGGCATACGCGGTACTGAGGACAGGGAAGACCTTGCCAACGGCATCGACGCAAAGTCCGGGCTCCCGATCATATCGCTGTATGGCAGGCAGACGACGGCGCCGCCGGATAGTCTCATGCGCCAGCTCGACGCGCTCGTATTCGACCTGCAGGATATCGGTACCCGGACATGGACATATGTCGGGGCGATGATTTACTCGATGCGCGCCGCTGCGCGAACGGGCAAGATGATCGTCGTTCTGGATCGGCCTAATCCACTGACCGGTTTCATCGTTGAGGGCCCGGTGCTCGACAGCGGACTCGCCAATCCGAATGACCCGACTCCGGCCGTGCGGGGGCGGGCCTATGCGCTTTATCCGACCCCGCTGAGGCATGGGATGACAATGGGTGAAATGGCGCTTTTCTTCAACGAAGTTCTCGGTATCAAGGCGAACCTGAAGGTCGTGCCAATGGCGAACTGGCGCCGTGAGCTTTGGTTCGACCGGACCGGCCTGCCCTGGGTTCGCCCGTCTCCGAACATGCCGTCGCTGCAGAGCGCAATGCTGTATCCCGGCATCGTCGCATTCGAGGGTTCGAATCTGTCGGTCGGAAGGGGCACGCCGACAGCGTTCCAGATTGTTGGAGCACCATGGCTCAAAGCGCGCGCGGCAGTTGCGTTGCTCCGTGATCGGGAGATCCGGGGTGTGCGGTTTGTAGAAGAGGAGTTCACTCCTCTCAGCCCTACCGATGGCAAGTATGCGGGCCAGCGTATTCCCGGAATCAGAATTGTGGTCACTAACCGGACATCGCTGCAGTCGGCCCGTGTTGGAGCGTCGCTGTTGTGGGCGATTGCCAAGACGTCGCGAGAGGGCTTGAAGCTCGACGAGCTAGCGTTCGATCATCGCTTCGGCTCGCCTCGGGTGCGGGAGGCTCTCATGCGCGGCGAAGACCCGGATGCCGTCATCGATCGTGAATATCGCGATGCATTCCAGTTCCGCGAGCGAACACGCCAATACCTGCTCTACAGGTAGCGGAGTGCCCGCAGTCGCACAGCTTTTGCAAAGTCACATCAGTACAATTGAGTCGCACCAATTTTCCCGGAGGATCGCATGAGACTCAGAATCGCGTCGCTCGCGTTTGTGCTGGCAGCAACCACACTGGCCTGTGCCGGCCGGCAGGTGGAAGTCACCACTGGCCCGGAGCCTGTTGCAGATGTCACCGTCAGGCTCACCAATAACCTCACACAGGCGGTGAACCTGTACGTTACGTCGGGCGGCACCGACGTGTTTCTCAAGCAGGTGTCCGCTGGCAGTGTAGAACTGGTACCTGTGAGGGGGCTCACGGCGGGCTCACTTGTGACGCTGAAAGCACGAACGGTCGACGGCACGAGAACATACACACGCGATAATGTTTCGTTGTCATCGAGCTATGACTGGAGAGTACCATAGCCTGAACCCGTTTCGCAGCGGCGTTCAGCCTTCAATTCGTAGTTTGATGCCAGCCGCCGGACTGTCAGCATTCTGGCAATGAAGCTCTGCGCCGGATAACTTTAGCAATCTGATCAAATCCGGATTTGACCCGTTTTTCTGTCCCTTCCCGCGGTTTACAGGGTTGACAGTCTACTGCCTCACATCCAGTCCGCCGGTCCCGGCCTGCGCTGGATCCAGACACAGTGTCGCCGCCGCCGCCAATGGCGCACCGGCGTGCCAATCCTACGGAGAATCACAACTTGCCGCCATCTGCTGAATCACGTACACCAGCCACCCCCGCGCCGGCGACTGGCAAGCTCGGAATTCTGACGCCCGGACTGGGCGCGGTGGCGACGACATTCATGGCCGGGGTCGAAAGCGTCCGCCGAGGCTACTCGAAACCCATCGGCTCGCTGACACAGATGGCGACGATCAGACTCGGCAAACGCACCGACAACCGCTCGCCGCTCATCAAGGATTTTGTACCGCTCGCCGATCTGAACGACATCGTATTCGGCGCATGGGATCCCATTCCTGACGATGCATATACTGCCGCGAAGAAGGCAGGGGTGCTCGAAGACAAACATCTCGAGCAGGTCGCGGATTTCCTCAAGGCGATCAAGCCGATGCCAGCCGTGTTCGAGAACAAATACGTCACGCGGATAAACGGTACAAACGTCAAAACAGGAAAAACGAAACGGGATCTCGCGGAACAGCTGCGCCAGGACATCCGTGACTTCAAGACCCGGAACAAGCTCGATCGCGTCGTCATCGTATGGTGCGCGTCTACCGAAGTGTTCATTCGCCCGGGCCCGCCGCATGCGACGATAGAACAGTTCGAGAAGGCGATGGAGCGCAACGATGACGCGATCGCACCGTCGATGCTGTATGCCTACGCCGCGATCATGGAGGGAGTGCCATTCTGCAATGGAGCCCCCAACCTTTGTGTCGATACGCAGGCGCTGATGCAGCTGGCAATCGATCGCGGTGTTCCAATCTCCGGCAAGGACTTCAAGACGGGCCAGACATGGCTCAAGACTGTTATTGCGCCGGGACTCAAAGCCCGGATGCTCGGACTTGCCGGCTGGTACAGCACGAATATTCTTGGCAACCGCGACGGTGAGGTCCTGGACGATCCTGCATCGTTCAAAACCAAGGAAGAGTCAAAACTTTCGGTTTTGCACAACATTCTACAGCCGGACGTCTATCCCGATCTGTACAAGGATTTTTCTCACGTCGTGCGCATCAACTACTACCCTCCGCGTGGTGACAACAAGGAAGGGTGGGACAATATCGACATCGTTGGCTGGATGAACTATCCGATGCAGATCAAGGTCAACTTCCTCTGCCGCGATTCCATCCTTGCCGCGCCGATTGCGCTCGATCTCGCACTGTTCTCCGATTTCGCGCACCGCGCAGGAATGAAGGGCATCCAGGAATGGCTGTCGTTCTATTACAAGAGTCCGATGGCCGCGCCTGGACTGCAGCCGGAGCACGATCTCTTCATTCAGCAGACCAAGTTGAAGAACACGCTGCGCTATCTGATGGGCGAGGATCAGATCACTCACCTCGGGCTGGAGTACTACGCGTGAAGGCACAAATGTGGTGGCTATCCCTGCGCGGCACCGCTGCACTCGTCACGGCTACGGTGGCGATTGCGGCCTGCGGCGGCGGCAAGCCGCGCGTACAGGAAAATCGCCAGTGGTCGGACAATTATGCGTTCCGCATCACTGTAAACCCGACGCCGCCCCGGGCAATCGAGGATGCCGCCTACAGGATAGTGGTGCAGGACAAGAAAACCGGCGAACCTATCGAGACTGGCGAAGGACGAATTTTCGCCACCAGCCAGGACGGGGCGGGTACCGATGACGGACTGGCAAAAGCGTCGGAGATCGGCACCTACGGCGCACGCCTCTTCTTTCCCACCTCCGGCGACTGGGCCATAGCGATTCAGTTCAGGCGAAGCTCGACGCAGCCGCTGGAGCGCGTTAACTGGATACAGTCGGTAGAAAACGCTTCGGGACCCGGCTGAGACGATGAAGCATTTTTTCAGGACCCAGCTCACGCCGGTCGAAGTACTCAAGGTCGCCGATGCTTTTTTCCCCTCCTTGCCTCTCGAACGTTCGGCTCACACCTCGCGCACCAGGACATTCAGCGGTCTGCTGGGGTCGTTACAGCTCATGGTGAAGAAGGAGGGAGGTCACTACACATTCGTCGAAGTGCATACGGACCAGATGGGAGAGAGCAGGCTCGATCGTAATGCGAAACGTTTTTTCGTCGAGCTGCACCGCAACGCGGATCCCGCGCATAAGCTCGAAGCGGCGTACTAGTCCCGCGTGCAATGAAGACGAAACTCACGCAACCCGTAACGAAAGCCAGCAACGGTGCTGGCGGCGGGGCAGTATCGCTCGGCCGCGTTCAGAAACTCGAGCTGTATTACTACATGCGGCTCACAAGGGCGCTCGAGGAGCGGCTGGTAAATCTCTACCGGCAGACCAAAGTCGTCGGTGGGCTTTTTCGCTCGCTCGGCCAGGAGGCTGATGCGGTTGGCAGCGCGTATGCCCTCGACCGCACCAGGGGCGATATCCTGTCACCGCTGATCCGAAACCTCGGCTCGATGCTCGTTCAGGGTGCCCTGCCGCTCGAGATCTTACGGCAGTACATGGCGAAGGGCGATTCTCCCACTCGCGGGCGCGAGCTCAACATCCACTATGGCGACCTCATCCGGGGTTTCGTGGGGCAGATCTCGCAGCTTGGCGACATGGTACCAGTCATGGCGGGCGTCACGTTGTCGTTCAAGATGCGGGGCGAGGACCGGGTCGGACTTGTGTACGTTGGCGATGGGGCAACATCGACCGGTGCATTTCACGAAGGCATCAACTTCGCGGCGGTGCAGCGATGCCCGCTGGTAGTCGTCGTGGAAAACAACGGCTATGCCTATTCCACGCCGCTGTCGAAGCAGACAGCGGCGAAGGAGTTGCGCGACAAGGCAGCAGGGTATGGGGTCGCCGCGGAATACGCTGACGGCAACGACGTAATCGCCACCTACGAGGCAACGAAACGAGCTGTTGACCGCGCACGCGGCGGCGGCGGTGTGACCCTCGTCGAGCTCGTCACATACCGCCGGAAAGGGCACGCAGAGCACGACAATCAATCGTACGTGCCCCCCGGCGAAATTGACCGGTGGGCATCATCGAATGACCCGATCGACCGGTTCGTCGCTGTGCTGAGAGCCGAAGGGGTGACAGTGTCGGAACTTCAGGAAATAGACACTCGGATATCCGCCGAGATCGACGCGGCAACCGATGAAGCCGATGCGTCACCGATGCCCGAGCCCACTGATGCGCTTGTCGGGATTTATGCAGATCCTCCCGAGGAGAAGCCGCTGTGGTACCGCGAGGGGGTTCGCGCTGCTGTCGATGTGAATGAGCGGCCGTCGAGCTGGGGTACTCACGATGGCTGAGATTACGTACCTCGACGCGATTCGGGAGGCGCTGTTCGAAGAGATGGAGCGCGATCCGAATGTATTCTGTCTCGGAGAAGACATCGGCGCGTACGGGGGAGCGTTCAAGGTGACGGAGGGCCTCCAGGCGAAATTCGGAGAAGCGCGGGTGATCGACACGCCGATATCAGAGATCGCGATTATCGGAGCGGCCGCCGGTGCAGCGCATATGGGGATGCGCCCGGTCTGCGAGATGCAGTTCATCGACTTCATTTCGTGCGGCTATGACATGTTGACGAATTACGTGGCGACTGCACGGTACCGTGCAATGTTGCCGTGCCCGATGGTCGTTCGCGGACCAAGCGGCGGATATGTGCGCGGCGGGCCGTTTCATTCGCAGAATCCTGAAGCCGCATTTCTGCACACGCCGGGCCTCAAGATGGTCTATCCGGCGACCGCGAGTGACGCCAAGGGCCTCATGAAGGCGGCGATTCGCGACGAGGATTGCGTCCTGTTTTTCGAGCACAAGTATCTCTACCGGCGGATCAAGGAAGAGATGCCCGCTGGAGATCACGTCGTGCCAATAGGCAAGGCGAGAATGGCGCGTGATGGGACCGACGTATCGATCGTGACTTATGCAGCAACCGTATGGAAGTCTCTCGAGGCTGCTGAGCAGCTCGAGCGTGAAGACGGCCTGTCGGTGGAGGTGCTGGATCTTCGGTCGTTGGCGCCAATGGATGATGACGCCATCGTGGCGACGGTGAAGAAAACAAACCGCGTTCTGATCGTACACGAGGATACGCGAACGGGCGGCGTGGCCGGAGAGATCACTGCCCGCATCAACGAGCTTGCTTTTGAATGGCTTGATGCGCCGATCCTGCGCGTTACAGCCGCTGACGTTCCTCTGCCGTATTCGCCTCCGCTCGAGGACTACGTTCTGCCTCAGACGGCCGACATCGTGAAGGCTGTGCGTCGGCTGGCGGCGTACTGATGCAGCAGGAAGGCGAGCCGCGGTCAAATGCAGCCCGGAACATCGGAGTTGGATGCGTCACGGCGGTGGCTGGGTTTTTCAGCGGCGGGATGATCGGTGTGTTCGTTGCCAAGGTTGCGGGCAGTGTTCGGGGCTGCAATCCCGGACCCGAGCTTCCGGCATGTGATTGGCACCTGTATGCGGGTGTCGGTATGTTGCTGGGTGTTCTGACATTGCCGGTCCTGGTGTTGAGCAGGCTGCGGCGCGGCGGGTCCCCCGCGTCGCCCAAAACAGAGTGAGGAAACAGCGTTGGCGCTTGTAGACATAATCATGCCGCAGATGGGAGAGTCTATTGCTGAGGGGACTCTTTCGAAGTGGCTAAAGAAGGTCGGTGACGAGATCAAGCGCGACGAGCCGATCTTCGAGATCTCCACGGATAAAGTGGACGCGGAGATACCGGCGGCTTCGGCGGGAACGCTTGCCGAGATTCTGGTGAAGGAAGGCGAGACGGTTGCCGTTCAGACGGTGGTTGGGCGTGTCGAGACGGAGAAGGGGGCTACAATAGTGGCTGCCGGCGTGGCAGGTGAGACTGCGAAATCCGCCAGCGTAGCAAGTGCCGCCTCAACTCCGACGCTCGCCCCCCCCAAGGGGGAGTTTACCGCCGGCCCGTCCGCGGACGCACGCCCGTCCGTTCCGCCAGCAGCCCCAACAGCCCCATCAGGCAACGGAAACTCCTTCGAAGAACGAATTCGCACTCGCTCGTCACCACTCGTGCGAAGAATTGCCGCCGAGCACGGCCTCGATGTCGCCGCGCTCCAGGGGACGGGCGTCTCCGGGCGGGTGACCCGCAAGGACATCCTCGGATTCATCGAGTCCGGCGCCGCTCAAGTCGCACCGGCAACATCGATGCACGCTCCTGGCGGCGCCGACACCCACGGTCCTGTGCCGCAGCCGTGGCCCGGCGACCGCGTCGAAGCCATGTCAAAAATGCGCGGTCTCATCAGCGACCATATGGTGGCCTCGCGCCGCACTTCCGCGCACGTGACATCGTTCATGGAGGTCGACTTCACCCGTGTCGCCCGCATCCGCGCACGCAAACGCGCCGAATTCGAGGCTGCCAACGGTCAAAAGCTCACCTTCATGCCGTTCATCATTTCCAGTGTCGTGAAAGCAATTCAGGCCTTTCCGATAATGAATTCGTCGGTCGCGGGGAAAAATGTTATCTATCGCAAGCCCGTCAATATCGGTGTCGCAGTCGCGCTGGACTGGGGCCTCATCGTTCCCGTCATCAGGAACGCCGAAAATCTTTCGCTCGGCGGAATCACGCGAGCGCTGAACGACCTCGCAGGTCGAGCGCGCGCCAAAAAACTGTCGCCGGAAGAGGTGCAGGACGGAACATTCACTATCACAAATCCGGGCGTCTTCGGATCGCTGATGGGCACGCCGATAATCAACCAGCCGCAGGTCGCGATTATGGGCGTCGGCACAATCGAGAAGCGGCCAAAGGTCATCACAGGCGCCGATGGTGAAGACACCATCGCCATTCGCACCTGTGCGTATTTTTCAATTTCTTTCGATCATCGTATCGTCGACGGCGCAATTGCCGATCAGTTCCTTGCGTTCGTCAAGGCGACAATAGAGGAATTTCCCGAAAGCGGAGTTTAGCATGCCACGCTCACTCACTATCCAGCGCAGCACTGTCCCGGCATCGGAGCGGTCAAAATACTTCGAACGGCTTAAAGCCTGCAAAGCGCACTACACTGCCGCGAATTGCCGATTCTGGGTGTTCGAGGAAAGCTCGCTGATGGGCGCTTTCATCGAATTCACCGAGGCTGATGACGAGACCGTCTTGACAGTTGCCCACGCCAATTCACCCTTCAGCGTGCTGGACCCCGCGCGTATTTACCGCGAAACGGAGATTGGAAGTAATGCCGGCTAGGAGCATCTCGATCGCCGGGGCTGAGTGGAGCGTGTATCCATCAGGATTCATCACGCAATACGATCAGGACGAATTTGGATTGTTCTTTGCCCGCGGGTGGGGCGAGGATCGCGAGATTCGCGTTACGCGCTACTCCCCTCAGGGGTCCCGGTCGCGCGAACAGTCGTTCGCCGAGCTCAGCGATGAACGGCTCGTGACGCTATTTGAACAATCGCAACCCAGTTTCACGTCGCCGGAGGCCGGCTACGCGCGGTGAGCAGTAGCGTTTCGGCGACCGTTTCGCCGGGCGAAGTCGATCTTCATATGCATTCGACAGCCTCCGACGGATCGCTCCCGCCGTCGCAGGTCGTCCGGGCGGCCCACGCTGCCGGTCTCGCTGCCATCGCGCTCACCGATCACGACACGCTTGCCGGGCTCGAAGAAGCAACCGCTGAGGGTGGTGCACTCGGCGTTCGCGTCGTGCCCGCCGTTGAGCTCAGCGCTCACGACGGGAACCGCGAGATCCATATTCTCGCACTTCACATATCGAACCACGCACTCATCGAATCGCGGCTGTTGGGTTTCCGTCAGGCGAGAGAAACACGCGCCGCCCTCATCGTCCAGCGGCTAGGGCAAATGCAGATTCCTATACCGCTTGAGATGGTCATGGAAGAGGCAGCGGGCGGCGCGGTGGGACGGCCGCACATTGCGCGGGCAATGGTGCGAACCGGCATCGTCAGCGATCAGCGGGAAGCATTCGACCAGTATCTCGCCGCTGGCCGGCCCGGATTCGTGGAGAAGGAGCGTCTCGAGATCCGCGAGGCGATCGAGCTCGCCCATGCCGCGGGAGGACTGGCAATATGGGCTCATCCCGGAAGCGAGGGACGGCGGTCCCGCGTCGAGCCGCTCGCGGCGCTTGGGCTTGATGGGCTGGAGGTTCTTCACCCAAGCCACAAGGTCGAGGACATAAAGCGACTCGGCGCACTTGCAGATTTTCTCGGCCTGGTTGCCAGCGGCGGGTCGGATTGGCACGGAGCCACCGGCGGCTATCGGTCCATCGGCTGCATGCACATTCCCGGAGCATGGCTTTCTATTCAGGATCAGCTTGTTGCCCGACGTAGCGGCGGAGCAGAAACCGGGGTCGCGCGCGGTCGCGATCTGCCCCCTGTGGCATCGATCCGAGAGTCGGGCGTCGTGCTGTGATACTCGCGGGAAAGATCGCAATGGTGACCGGTGGCGGGCGCAGAATCGGCCGTGCTCTTGCCGTTGCGCTCGGTGGGGAGGGAATGCGAGTCGCTGTCCATCATCACGCGTCGCCGGCTGAAGCTGCTCAAACCGTCGCAATGATCGAAAGCGCTGGAGGTTCCGGAGCCGTGTTTCAGAGTGATCTCACCGATAGCGGCGCACCCGCTCAACTGGTCAGCGCGGTGGTCTCCGAATTGGGCGGGATCGACGTGGTCGTCAATTCGGCGGCGGTCATGCAACGAACGCCTGTGGGAGAAGTGACCACAGACGAGTGGGACAGCATGTTCGCGCTCAACCTGCGCGCACCATTTTTTATCTCGCAGGCAGCGGCGCAGTCCATGCCGGCGGGAAGCGCGATTATTAACATCTCCGATCTTGCCGCCTACGAAACGTGGCCTGCCTACATACCGCACGCGATTTCCAAGGCGGCAGTCGTCAAAATGACGGAATCACTGGCTCGGGCCCTTGCACCAGATATAAGAGTCAACTGCATTGCGCCAGGTGCGGTACTTCTGCCCGAAGAGTGGGACGCCGATGCGGGCGGACGTTTCGCGGCCACTACACCGCTCGCGCGGCTGGGTGACCCTGCTGACGTTGTTGAAGCGATGTTGTATCTGCTCCGGGCGGATTATGTCACCGGCGAGACGCTGGTAGTCGACGGCGGCCGCAGAATCAGGAAATGAGCGCAGCAGTCTGGCGATTCGCTGACAGCGCTTCCGTCAGTCGTTAGGATTCAGAGCAACAGCCCGATCAACCCAGTCACGAGCACGAAGTGTCCGATAGCATGAGCGTCATGCGCCAGCACGAAAAGGTCGTCATCATTGGCAGCGGTCCCGCGGCCTGGACCGCGGCCATCTATGCTGCCCGCGCTAACCTCGATCCCGTGGTTTACGAAGGAGAGGCCTCCGCCAACATGATACCGGGCGGCCAACTGATGTGGACCACGGATATCGAAAATTTTCCTGGTTTCCCCGAGCCGGTCAACGGACAGGAACTGATGGCGAGGATGCGTGAACAGGCGCTGCGCTACGGCGTGCGAATTGTCGGCGAAGACATCAGCGCTGTCGATTTTTCCGGGCACCCGCACCTTCTTACCACCAACACGGGAGAAGGCGTTCAGGCGATGAGCGTCATCCTGGCCACCGGGGCGCGCGCGAACTGGCTCGGCCTCCCGAACGAGTTGCGCCTCGCCCGGTCGAACGGAGGCGTCTCGGCTTGCGCTGTTTGCGACGGAGCACTTCCGGCATACAGGAACAAGGTGCTCTGTGTGGCTGGCGGCGGAGATAGCGCAATGGAAGAGGCAACTTATCTCACCAAGTTCGGCAGTGAAGTCGTCATCGTGCACCGTCGCGATAAGTTCCGTGCGTCGAAGGTAATGTCCGACCGGGTGTTGGCGAACCCGAAGATCCGCGTCGCCTGGAATACAAAGGTCGTGGACGTGCTTGGTGACACGGAAATCACTGGCCTTCTGGTCGAGGACACGCAGTCTGGTGCTCAAAACATTATCGAGTGCAGCGGGTTCTTCGTTGCGATCGGTCACACTCCGAATACTGATTTTCTCCGCGGGCATATCGCGATGGAGCCAACAGGATACGTCAGCACTCCCGAGGCGTGGCGCACAGTCACGAGCGTGTCCGGAGTCTTCGCCGCGGGCGACGTGATGGATAGTTATTATCGTCAGGCAATCACCGCTGCGGGCTCGGGATGCATGGCGGCGCTCGAGGCCGAACGGTGGCTGGCCCACCATCACGTTCCCGGCGCGCAATCGCCGGTGCTCGAAACGGCCGAGGCGCCGTCGCTCATTGGAAGTTCCCAGGCAAATCTGACGTAATGCCTGCCTTCCAATCTGAAAGTCTTATCCGGTGACGATGCCGATGTTGCTGGTCACGCCGATCACAGTTGGGGCGTTTCAGGAGAACTGTTACATCGTATCCGATCCGGACGGCCCGGCGACGGCAATCGTCGATCCCGGTAGTGAAGGCGACAGAATAATCGCCGAGGTCGAAGGATCGGGAAGGACGCCGGAGGCAATCTGGATCACCCACGCCCACGTCGACCATCTTGGCGCGGTTGCGGCCATCAAGCGTCGTTGGAACGTGCCCATCTATCTTCATCCGCTCGACAAACCGCTTTACCGGGTCGGCGGCCGCCAGGCAGAAGTGTATGGGGTCCCATACGAAGAGCCGCCCCCTCCCGACCGCGAGTTCGCGGAGGGAGACGCGCTAACCCTTGGCGGCATGATACTGTCAGTCATGCACACTCCGGGGCACGCACCCGGTCACGTGGTGATCCATGGACACGGTAGCGCAATCGTCGGCGACTGCCTGTTCGCCGGCTCGATCGGCCGCACCGATCTGCCGTTTGCCAACGCATCCCACCTCGAAACTTCGCTCCAGCGAATTGCGGCGCTGCCTGAGGAAACTGTAGTGCACCCAGGGCACGGCGAAGCGACGACAATCGGGATCGAGCGCATCAGCAACCCCTTCCTGAACGGGTCAGCACGAATCGTCCGGGCCCGGTAACCTGTCAAACACTTCATGACCGATTCAACGAGAACCGAGAAGGATCCGCTCGGCGAACTGGAAGTCCCTGCTGCGGCCCTTTACGGAATCCAGACCCTGCGGGCCGTTCGCAACTTTCCCATCAGCGGCCTCAGGGCGCTGACGCCTTTCGTCGATGCGACTATTCGCATCAAGCGGGCGGCGGCGATCACCCACAAAAAGACGGGTCGGCTCGAGGCACGGCTCGCGGATGCGATCGTTGCCGCCGCCGACGAGATTCTGGCGGGCCAGTACCGGGATCAGTTCGTTGTCGATGTGTACCAGGCAGGAGCCGGTACATCGCACAACATGAATGCCAACGAAGTTCTGGCGAACCGCGCCAACGAGATCCTCGGCGGCGCGCGGGGCAATTACAAGCCTGTGCACCCAAACGATCACGTCAACATGGCCCAGTCGACGAACGACGTGATTCCCACTGCTATCCGGGTTGCGTGCGTCACTGAGCTTCCAAAACTGCTTGCGGCGTACGAATCGCTGATTGTGGCGCTCGAGGAGAAAGGGCGGGAATTCGACGGTGTCCTCAAATCGGGTCGCACTCATTTGCAGGACGCGATGCCTATCCGGCTCGGTCAGGAGTTCTCCGCCTACGCGGGATCTCTTCGACGATGCATCCGGAGAGTCGAGGAAGCTGCTGAATACCTGCGCGACCTCGGCATCGGCGGCAGCGCAGTTGGCACTGGCGTCACCGTGGAGCCCGAATACCCGGCGTTGATGGTGAGCGCGCTCAGGGAGATGACTGGTGTCGAGCTGCGCGAAGGAGACGACCGCATTCAGCTCATGCAAAGCATGGGGGATGCAGCGGCATTCAGCGCTCAGCTCAAGGTGCTTGCGCTTGACCTGAGCAAAATCGCCAGCGATTTGCGAATTCTGGCGAGCGGTCCGCGAACCGGCTTCGACGAGATCAGGCTGCCCGCTGTGCAGCCGGGCTCATCAATCATGCCGGGCAAGGTCAATCCTTCGATTCCCGAGATGGTGAACCAGGTCTGTTTCCAGGTGATTGGCAATGACGCGTGCGTATCGGCATCGGCGGAGCATGGGCAGCTGGAGCTGAACGTGATGATGCCGGTAATCGCGCACAATGTGCTTATGTCAATGCAAATCCTGACTTCGACAGCTACGACCCTCGCTGACCGTTGCGTGAAGGGAATCGAGGCAAATGCGGAACAGTGCAGCTACTGGCTGGAGCGTTCGGCAGCGCTGGCGACTGCCCTCGCGCCGCAGATTGGATATGCAAGGGCTGCCGAGATCAGCAAGCAGTCGGTGAAAGAAAATGTTCTCATCCGCGAACTCGTCAAACGGGAGCGTGTCTTGCCTGATGCCGAAATCGACAAGGTGCTCGACCTGAGAAAGATGACCGAGATCGGCGTTCCGGGTGGAAAGCATGGAGGCGGGTCAGCAGGTTGACTCGAGCGAACCGCCAGATGGCCTTGTCGAGCGCGGCCGATCCTCGTATCGTGCATCAATGCGCATAACCACGTGGGCCGAGTATGGCGTTATCTGCGCGCTGCACCTGGCGAGGCGTGCTTCAATAGGCCCGGTGACTGGAAGGGAAATCGCGGCGCAGGAGCGCCTGCCCGCCGATTACGTGGAGCAGATTCTGCTGAGGCTGAGGCGCGCCGGTGTAATCACCAGCACCCGTGGCGCGCGTGGCGGGTATGCCTTGGCGAGACCCCCGCAGGAGATTTCCATTCGCGCAGTGATTCACGCCTCCGAGCTCGAGACGTTCGATCTTCATTGCGTGAGCCATCCGGTTGAATCCGACCGCTGCTCCGCGTCGCACAGTTGCAGCATACGGCCGGTATGGGTGCTGCTTCAGACGAGAATTGACGACGTGCTGGAGAGCGTTTGCCTGGCGGACTTGCTGGAGGACGAACCCGCGGTTAGAGCGCGGGTTGGCTTGCCGATACTGGAGCACGCCTAGGCGGACACGGCTCCGTTGCTGATCGGCGGATAACTGTCGTGTTTCTGTAAAAAGTGCCGAAGGGGGGACTCGAACCCCCACGGGCTTGCACCCACTGGCTCCTGAAGCCAGCGCGTCTACCAATTCCACCACTTCGGCGATGATGATCCAAACTAGACTTCGCTCAAAGTGAAGTCAACGCGACTCTGCGTCGCGCGCGTGTCGCGCACCCTTTCTCAAAATCTTTCCTGCTTCTAACTTGACCGCATGAACCATGGCTGATACGGCAGAGAAGACAGAGAGAGAGGCGATTGCACGGAACCGACGCGCGAAACATGACTATCAGATACTTGACACGTGGGAAGCGGGGATTGTGCTGACCGGTAGCGAGGTGAAGTCGTTGCGTGAAGGCAAAGCGAATATTTCCGATGCGTACGGCATCGTGAAGGATGGCGAGGTTCATCTGCTGAACCTCCATATATCGCCGTATGAAAAGGCGAGCTACTTCAATCACGAGCCCACGCGGACGCGGAAGCTCCTGCTGCACCGGCGCGAGATTCGAAAGATGATCGGCGCCGTCGAGAGGCAGGGACTGACGCTTGTCGCGATGGAGATCTATTTCAGGAATGGCAAAGCAAAGGTCGCGCTGGGCCTCGGGCGCGGCAAAAAACTTTATGACAAACGAGCCGACGAAAAAAAGCGCGATGACGAGCGGGATATGCAGCGCGCGGTGAGAGTCCGATGATCGCCGCCACCATTCTTTTCTTGCAGGTAGCGGTTCTGCCGCCTCAAAATCTGGTAATCAGACAGGGCGCGACGGTGAAGGTCGTGCCTGTAATCGGCACCGTCAGCGGATCGTACGTTCGAGCCGACCTCCTCGCGGTGGCTCTGGGGGGAACGGTCGCAGACGCACCCAACTTTCATTACCGGATCAGGCTTGGCGATACCCGCCTCGAGCTTACCGAGGGTGTGCCGTTCATTCGTGCTGACTCGGTGATCGTGCCAATCGGGCTGCCACCGTTGCGGTCGGGAAAAACCTTTCTGGTACCGTATCAGATGGTGGTTGCGGTGATCCCGCGCTTTGCGACAGGATTTAATTACGACGTGAGCACGCGCGAGTTGATGATGTTCTCCAGTGTCGCGCGGCGTGTAATTGAGACACCCCCGTCCCCATCTCCGGTTGAGAGCGCGCCGCCTTCTTCCGTTGAGGCACCCCGTTCCCGCACCCCCCGAACCGGACAGCGGCGGATGGTCGTTATTGACGCCGGGCATGGAGGGCCGGACAATGGGATGACGGGACCGATCGGTGGCGGACCGCGGATCGTCGAAAAACAGATCACGCTTGCCGTTTCGAGGCTTGTCACCCAGGAGCTGCGCAACACCGGTGTGGACGTGCTGATGACGCGCACCACTGATACTCTGATTGCATTGTCTGACCGGGGCCGCATTGCCAACCGCAACAAGGCAGACCTGTTTGTGTCGATTCACGTGAATGCTACGGGCGGGCGTGGGGCGGCCGCGGCGCGGGAGCGTGGCTACGAGACTTACTTTCTCGCCGAGGCGAAAAGCGAAGACGCGCGTCGCGTCGAGCAGATGGAGAACGAGGCCGTAAAGTTCGAGACTGGCTCCAATGCGCCGAAGGGCGATCCGCTGAGTTTCATCATCAACGACATGGCGCAGAACGAGCACCTTCGCGAATCAAATGATCTCGCCGAGACAATCCAGGAGGGTTTTCGGCGCTTCCATCCCGGCCGCGACAGGGGCGTCCAGCAGGCGAACTTTGCGGTTCTTCGCGGCTCGTACATGCCGGCAGTGTTGGTAGAGATAGGTTTTGGCACCAATTCCGCGGAGGCGGAATACCTGAGCGACGGCGTGAATCAGCGTCAGATCGCGACGAGTGTGGCGCTTGCGATTCTCGACTATCTGGAGCGCTACGAAGCGCGAGTCGGAAGCGGCCCTCGGTGAATTCCAGGCCGCACTCGCTCGGCGTAGCTGCGGCTGGACTTTCCTTTCAGAATCCAGTAGTGCTTGCGGCGGGCACGGCGGCGTATGGCCGTGAACTCGCCGGAGTGATGAATCTCGACGCACTTGGCGGAATTGTCACCAAGGCGGTGAGCGTGGAATCCCGGAATGGCGCGCCGTCGCCGCGAGTCGCCGAGTTTGATGGTGGGATGATCAACGCCGTGGGTCTGGCAAATCCGGGACTCGACGCAGCGCGTCGCGACGACATGCCCTGGCTCGCCGCAAACATTCGAAACGCGCGAGTGATAGTAAATGTCGTTGGGAGTGCAGTCGAGGATTTCAGCACGGTGGTTGCTGGCCTCGAGGATGCCGCCCGTATCGACGCATACGAGCTCAACGTGAGCTGTCCGAACGTAAGGGCCGGCGGTCTGGAATTTGGCGCCGACAATGCGACGTTGTCGGCGCTGATTGCGCGCGCGCGGCGCGAAACAAGGCGCCCGTTGTTTGTGAAGCTGTCACCCACACTGTCGAACATCGCGGACGCGGCTCGCGTTGCGGCCGATGCGGGCGCCGACGGCCTTTCGCTCATCAACACCATACCGGGGCTGGTGGTCGACGTTGCGACTCGTCGCCCCGCGCTGGGATTCGGAACTGGGGGCGTCAGCGGAGCGGGATTGTTGCCGGTGGGCGTCCTGGCAGTGTGGAAGGTCAGTCGGGCAGTGCGATTGCCGCTGTTGGGAATTGGAGGAGTGATGAAAGGCACAGATGCAATTCAGTACATTCTCGCCGGAGCAAGCCTGGTGGGGGTGGGCACCGCGGCGCTTCGCGACCCCCGGGCACCGGAGCGCATCGCTGGGGAAATCGGAGACTGGTGCGCCTCGAACTCTGTTTCCAGCCTGACTGAAATTGTCGGAGCGCTGCAATGGCCGACGTGAGACTTACGGTAGTTTGCCGGTCATGACCGCGATCCCAATCGTCGCTCTTGATTTTCCGGATTCCCAACGCGCGATGACGCTGGTGCAGACACTCGACCAGAAATGCCGGTTTTACAAAGTA
>JBBJNV010000013.1 GCA_037721215.1 Gemmatimonadaceae bacterium | reverse complement strand
CAGTGCGTGGCAGCAATCGTATCTCCATCGTCAACCGCTATAGCCAATCGATTGTTGGTTCAATCGATCTCCCTGCGCCGGTTTCCGAGCTTCGAATGGATCCCTTGGGGCAGCAGGTTCTGGCGCGACCGGCAGCGGCCGGCGGTTCGGCCTGGGTGATTGCAATCGGCAGCAGCCGGCCGGCCGGGTCCCTCAGAACGGCATGGACGGCGGATCTCCCCGCATTCGCGCCGTCGTCGACAATTGCTACCAGTCGCGGAAAAGACGTAGTGTTCGTCAATGCGAATACTCTCGAGGATGTGAAGACGATTGCCGATGGAGCAATTGACTTCTGGTATTTCTTCTCATGGAATGGATTTCGGCCCCGCTCGGCCAATCTCGACCAGCCTGTGACTTTCGGAAAAAATGACACTGTGATCGTGCAAGATTCGCCTGGAATTGTGCCTGCAGACAGCGGCATTCCGTCACCGCCCATCCGCGACACCGCGCCCTCGATGATTGTACCGCCGGCCGCTTACCCTCAGCCTGCTCGTCCAAGATACATGGTCTCGTTTGCGGCCGTGCTGACGGGATTGCGGGCGAAGGAAGTTGCCGGCGGAATTGAGGTAAACGGCATTCGGCCTCATATCGTTCTCTCGCAGACAGGGACGACGACGCTTTATCGCGTCGTACTCGGTCCGTACGGGTCGCGTGAGGAAGCCGAGCGCATCGGTCGCGATTCGGGACGGCAGCACTGGGTTTACGAGGCTCCGCAGTGACGTCCACCGCCGCCCGTGTACCTGGCGGGGCGTACGAGGGTTCGGGCCGCCGCGCAGCCGCCGCTGTTCGCGGGTATTCGTCAGTTGTCATCACGTCGGACGATCTGGACGCTGCTGGCCACGTAGCAATCGGAATTGCACTCGCTGAAAGTGCGTACCGTCTCGTCATGATCGGCGACCTCGTGGGAGATCTCGCTCCGTTGCAGCGGTTGATGACGGACGATGACCCACACGGCATTTACGACAGCTTCGCGTTCGGAACGTCGTTTAAAAAAGTCGCGCGTACAGTGGAGGGAACGAAGAATTTCTTTTTTATGCCTGGTGGCACGGACTCCCCGGCTACAGAGGAAATCCTGAGCAACGGACGGTGGAGGCGTTTTGCTTCGGAGTTCGCGAGTTCCGATGAGCTGCTGCTGCTTGTCGTCGGTGCATCCGCTCCCGGTCTCGATCGGCTGATTGCACAGCTCGACGGCGTCGTTCTGGTTGGCATACCGTCGCTGAGCGCTGCCCCCAAGGCTGTCGTTCTCGCAAGAATCGCCCACCCTCCCGTGATTACCCCGCCAAAAATCGATCTGGCGCCGCCGCCCAGGAGGTGGACAGGTGGCATGCTCGGCGCCGCTGCGGCCGCATTGATCGCGATCGGGGCCGTGGCGGGCGTCCTGATAGGGTCCCGGGCACCGGAGCGGGCAACTGAGTCTGTACCGGCTTTGGCCGCTGTCGATTCGGGAGTCCCAGACTCTGCAAGTCGGCCACGGCCGCCGGTATTGCAGCCGTCAAATCCCGGAGATTCGCTCATGGCAACTCCGTTTTCGATCGAGATACTCTCATCCAACACGGCGGAAGCAGCAAACTTCGAGCTTCAGCGTCATCGCTCCGTGATGCCGGGTGCCACGGTTTCGCTGGTGCCCGTTGGCGATACTGAGGCCGCGTGGTACAAGGTGTACGCAGGTGCATTTGCCGACAGCGCCGACGCAAATAGATTGCTCGTGTCCCTGCGCCGGCGGCGGATTGTATCCAATTCGGCTGGGTCGGTTGTGCGTGCGCCGTTTGCGTTGCTGGTGGACAGTATTCCATCACAGGGTGGAATGCGCAGCCGGACGAGCGAGATGGTACAAAGTCTGATCGAGCGGAGTGTCCCGGCATATGCGCTGATGCAGCGCGATGGGAGTGCCCGGGTGTACGCGGGTGCTTTTCAGAGTGCGGAACAGTCTGCCTTGGCGGCCACGGATCTGCGCGTCAAGGGTCTCCTGCCGTTGCTCGCGTATCGAACCGGGAGAACACCCTAGTGCGGCTTACCAGGCTGGAGCTGCATGGATTCAAGTCGTTTGCGGATCAAACCGAGCTCCTCTTCGAGCCGGGCGTCACCGCAATCGTAGGCCCCAACGGCTGCGGTAAATCGAATGTGTCGGACGCGGTGCGATGGGTGCTTGGTGAGCAACGTGCGCGTGCGTTGCGCGGGGCCAGGATGGAGGAAGTAATCTTTCAGGGATCCTCGTCGAGACGGCCTGTCAACATCGCCGAAGTGTCACTCCACTTCGAGAACGAGGATGGAGCTCTCGGTGTCCCGTTTCGTGAGGTGGTAATTACCCGGCGCCTGAGCCGGTCCGGCGAAAGCGACTATCTGCTGAACCGCACACCATGCCGTCTGCGGGATATACAGGACATGGTACGCGGAACCGGTCTGGGCGCGGATTCCGGGGTTGTTATCGAGAGCAAGATGATCGACGCTCTGCTCTCGGACCGACCCGACGAGAGACGCGAGCTTTTCGAAGAAGCCGCTGGCGTGGGACTTTATCGTGACCGCAAGCGCAGCACCGAGCGCAGACTCGAAGAGACGGCACTCGACCTTGGCAGGCTCGACGATCTCGTTGCGGAAGTGCAGACGCAGGTGCGGTCGCTTGCGCGACAGCGGCGCCGGGCGGAGAAGCATGTCGAGCTGACGCAGCGTCGCTTCACGGTCGAAGTCGCCCTTGCGGCACGCGAGATGGAGGCCTGGCGCGAAGAGTTTACGCTCCTCGGTACGCGCGTCGCCGAGCTACGTATCGAGGCACCTCGCAGTGATGAGGAAGTGGCCGGGGCCGAAGCTGGCCGGGATGCCGCGCATTCGGCGAGGGCTGAGTCGGAAGCGCACCGCGGTGGACTGGCCAGACTGGTTTCCGAACAGCGCGATCACACGCAGAGCCTGAGGGGCCAGATTGCCGTGGCGGAGGAGCGCCAGCGCAATGCACTCTCCCGCCGCGAACGCGCGGAGCAGGAGCGACGCGATGGCGGATCGCTCGTTGAACGGGTGGGCGATGAACTCGAGCGGGGCGTTGCGCACCGCGCACTGCTTGGGAGTGAAGTGGACACAGCCAGACGCGCGCTCGGTGAGCGCACCGCTGCGGAAGAGTCTGTGCGGGCTGCTTTGTCGGCCGCGCGGGTCAGGGTGGATGCTGGCGAGCGTGCCGCGAGAGAGTTGCGCGAGCTTGCGCACCGGCACATGCTCGACAGGCAGGCCGGGGAGAGGGATTTACAGGAACTGACGGCGAGTCGGCAATCTCTCGTCGAGGAGCAGGCACAGCTCGCAGATTCGGAAGTGAGCGCTGGCCGCGAGCTGCGTGAAGCTGAAGACTCGCTCCGCATCGCACGCGAACGGAACGAATCGCTCAATGCTGTTGTTGCGTCTGCCCTCGATGCAGTGAGTGCGGCACGTGCTTCAGACTCCGCCGCCCGTTCGCTCCTCCTGCGCTCACGGGAATTCCAGACCGAGCTTGAAAGCAGGGTGAATGCGCTCGAGGCACTGGAGCGCGAACGCGTCGGCCTGGCGCCAGCAGCGGCGCGGCTGCTCAAGGAGCGCGAACGATTCGGCAATGGCGGCGTGCTCGGGCCACTCAGCGATTTCATCAGCGCTGATGCAGACTCAGCGTCTCTCGTCGAACGATTTCTCGGAGCAAGTGTGCACGCCGTGCTGGTGAGGGATCGCGAGGTTGCAGACGAAATTCGCGCTTGGCACGGAGCGACGAGCCCGGGACCGCTGCTCCTCCTCCCCGCCGACTCGGACTCAGCCACCGGAGCATCCACGAGCGACGCTGGTAGTGCAGAACTGGCGCACCTCGTAAGGTCGGACACCCCCGCCGCTGGATGGGTTCGCAAGCTGTTGGGCAGCGTGATTGCAATCGCAGACGGTTCGGGCTTCGTCGACGCACGAGGTGCGATCTGGCTACCCGGAAATGCAACCGGGCCCGGTCCGATTCGGAGGCGCGCGGAGATCTCGGAATCACGCCGCGAGCTTGTGGTAGCGGTACAACTGCGCAATGAAGCTGAACAAAAGGCCGAATCCACGCGCAACGAGTTGAATGCGGCTGAGCAATCCATGAACGAGGCTCAGGAAGCTGCCGCTGCGGCGGCACGTGTTCTCGCCGAAAATGATGACCAGTTCTCCGCTGCAGCGCGACGTCATCAGCGTGCGCTCAAGGAAGTTGCAAATGCTTCGGCGTTACTGCAGCGGCTGACGGATCGCGAGACCACTACGCTGGAAAGCATCGCCCGCATTTCCCGGGCAACGGTCGATAGCGACGCCGAGCTGCTGAAACTTGAGTCCGCGTCCAGTGAAGCAAGGCGCGCCCTCGCGGAAACCGAGAAGCGGCAGGATGAGGCGCGGGACGCGCAAACGGCAAGCGAAGTGTCGAGCGCACAGGCTCAAGCCCGTCTTCAGGTGGCAACAGACCGCGAGCGGAACCTGCGCGACCAATTCACCTCTGCGTCGAGCCGTCTTGCGTCGCTTCAATCCGAGCTGAGCACGCTTTCCGCGTCCGATGGAGAGCTGGCAAGCCAGCTTGCTGCGTGGGGGCTCGACCTCAAGCAACGACAGGCCGCACTCCACGATGCAGAACTACGTCTGGCGCATGCGGAGCTTGCTGTAAGGGCAGCGGACGGACGCCTCGAAGCGGCCGAGCATATGCTCACAGAAATCCGGCATCGTGCCGCTGAACTCACGGAGGAGCTGCATGCCGCGGAACTCCGGTTCATCGAGCTCTCCGGTAAAAAGACCGCGATTCGCGAACGACTTGAAGCCGAGTGGAAGCGCTCGCTGGAAGACCTGATGCAAACCATTGCCCCGCTCGAAGCCGACGACGATTCGCTCCGTGCGGAAGCCGGCGGACTTCGCGAGCAGCTCGAGGCGCTCGGTCCCGTCAACCCGCTTGCGATTGAAGAGCACGAGGAAGAGCAGAAACGGGTGGAGATGCTCGTATCGCAGCGTGCCGATCTGTCTTCAGCAAAGCTTTCTCTCGAACAGGCAATCCGCGAAATCGACAACACAGCCCGCGATCTGTTTCTCGCTACTTTCGTGAAGGTACGGGAAAATTTCAGGAACATTTTCATGACGCTGTTTGGCGGTGGGGAATGCGATCTGCGGCTCGAGAATGCCAACTCCCCGCTCGATGGTGACATCGAGATCCATGCCGCGCCACGCGGCAAGCGAACCCAGCGCATTCATCTGTTGTCCAGCGGCGAACGTGCACTTGTGGCGCTTTCGCTGTTGTTTGGAATCTTCCTGACGAAGCCCAGCCCGTTCTGTCTCCTGGACGAGGTCGACGCGCCGCTGGACGATGCAAACATCGGCAGGTTCGTGCACATGCTGAACAAGTTCAAGACGAACACCCAGTTCATCGTCATTACGCACAATCCGCGGACTACTACCGAGGCGGCAGACGCTGTTTATGGAGTAACGATGCAGGAACCGGGAGTCTCATCGCTGGTGAGCGTTCACATGAGGGGTGCTGCTGTTGATGATGCCATATCCGGGGCCTTACCGGCGTCCGCAGAATTTGCGGCGATGGGCGCCTAGCCGATGCTGGTGGTGATGCATCACAGTGCAACGAGCGCTGATATTGCGCGGGTTGTGGAAGCCGTTGAAGGCATGGGTTATGAAGCGCGCCCGATGCCAGGAGCGCAACGCACCGCGATTGGCATTGTCGGGAATGACGGACGCGTGGATTCGTCGCGCATCGCCGCCCTGACAGGTGTTGCGCAGGTGATCCACGTCACGCAGCCATACAAGCAGGTGTCGAGGGAATGGCGGCCGGAAAACACTGTGGTGACCATCGCGCCGGGAGTGTCATTTGGCGGAGTGGACGTGCCGGTAATTGCGGGGCCTTGCTCCGTTGAATCGGAGGTTCAGATTCTGGAAGCAGCACATGCCGTGAAAAATGCCGGAGGGGCAGGGCTGCGTGGCGGTGCGTTCAAACCACGGAGCTCGCCGTACTCGTTTCAGGGCCTGGGGAAAAAAGGTCTCGCGCTGCTGGCGCTGGCGCGCCGCGAGACAGGGTTGCCGATCGTGACGGAGGCGATGGATGACGAGGGCGCGCATCTGGTAGCCGAAGTTGCCGACTGTATTCAGATAGGCGCGCGCAACATGCAGAACTATTCGCTGCTCAAATGTGTTGGCAGAATTGGCAAACCGGTGCTGTTAAAG
The DNA here is from genome assembly GCA_037721215.1 of Gemmatimonadaceae bacterium. Lineage (NCBI taxonomy): Bacteria > Pseudomonadati > Gemmatimonadota > Gemmatimonadia > Gemmatimonadales > Gemmatimonadaceae > Gemmatimonadaceae bacterium. The sequence goes on along the minus strand of JBBJNV010000013.1, from coordinate 98,199 downwards.
CGTGGCATGGCAGCTACCATCGGCGATCTGCTGCTCAGCGCGGAGTACATTCTCGCGGAAGGAAACAATCAGGTCATCCTCTGCGAGCGTGGTGTGAGAACCTTCGATCCCTCGGCCCGCAACATGTTCGACCTGACGGCGATTCCCACCGTGCATCAACTCTCGCACCTCCCGATCGTAGGGGACCCGAGCCACGGAACCGGCGTTCGTGAAAAAGTGACGCCGATGGCCCGCGCGGCGCTTGCAGCCGGCGCCGACGGCATACTGGTCGAGATGCATCCGCACCCCGATAGTGCGCTGTCCGACGGAGCGCAGTCATTGTTTCCCGGTCAGCTTAACTCGCTGATCGACGAGTTGCGGGCGGTCGCGACAGCAATTGGAAGGCGTGTCACCCCGGGGGCGATGTCACCTGAACGGGGTGCTGAGCCAAGCGCGGATGCAGGAACGCAGGCCAACCCGGCGGGTACCCATTGATATGAAAATCTCAGCCGTTATTCTGGCGCTCGGTGTGTCAACCAGCCTTCAGGGGCAGTCGCCCAACGCCATCATGGAGCGAGCGGTGGCCTCGTATTCAGCAACGCGAAGCATGCGTGCCGAGTTTCAGCAGAAGCTCACCAATCCACTTACCGGGAGTACTTCAGTGTCGAACGGGATAATGCTCCGTCGCGACCCGAACCTGCTGTCGGTGAACTTCAGCGATCCAAAAGGTGACAGGGTCGTTGCTGATGGCAAGTCGCTCTGGCTGTATCTCCCCAGTAGTGCTCCAGGACAGGTCATCCGGATGCCATCGAACAAGGGTTCGGCAGCAATGATCGACCCGGGCAGTTTATTCCTGTCGTCGCCAGGCACCCGCTACAAAATCACGGGCGAGGGGACGGCTACCGTCGCTGGTCGCAGATCAAACGTCGTCAGTCTTGTCCCGCGCAAAGCAAATCAGACCTTTACCCGCGCCAAGGTATGGATCGACGCTTCCGACAACATGATCCGCCAATTCGAGCTCGTGGATCTCAACGGACTGACGCGCCTCGTCACCATCACGAAAGCCGAGAAGAATCCGGTCATCGCCAAGTCGGAGTTTACCTTTACCCCCCCTCGTAATGTACGGGTGATCGATTCGTCCACCCTGTCGGGAATGTAATGGGTCCCATGTAATTTTCAGACAGCGCGCTTGCCGAATCGGCGCGCTCGCATCAATGCGGGCCATTCATCGTAGTAACAGCAACCTCTGAAGCTCGGCAACCCGTTCTGGATCCAATCCCCGAGCGCTGGCGATCTCGAGAGCTGCCAGGGACAGCCGCCGGTAAAGCGCTTTTGCGTCGGGAAATCCGCGAAGCGCAGTGAGATGCCTTCTCACAGTCTCTCCATCGCCGCGCACAACGGGCCCGGTAAGTACCTTCTCGGCTGGCGCATCGGCGATATTCGACACGGCACTCTGCATGAGGCTGTGCACCGCATGCTGTGCACTTCGTTCCGGCACGCCCAGGTCCACAAGCATGCGGCTCGCCACGGCGGCCAGCACTACTGGAAAGTTAGAGCTCATCACAGCGGCGGCATGATAGACACCCTTGCCGCCGACGGGGATATCCAGCGTGCGGGCGCCGATGCTGCCTGCCAGCCGCCGGGAGGTAGCCCGGGCGGGGTCATCGCCATCTATGCCTATCCACGCGTTTCGTAGCAGCTCGGGGGCCCGATCTGCATTTGCAAACGGCACCAACGGGTGGAAAGTGCCTCCGTTCAGATTGACGTCAGCCAGGCGCGCAATGGTCAGGGGATCCGCGCTGCCAGACGTATGAACGATCACAGTTCCTGCCGCGAGGCGGCCCCTGCCCGTTGCCCGCCTGTCCTGCATAAGCTCCTCGACCGCAACATCTATCTGCTCATCGCGAACGGCTACGATGATGGCATTCGCGTTTGCAATTGACGCAGGCAGTGGTCCGCTCGATGTGGCGGCAGCGGACGGCCTGTGCCCGTGAAGTCCCAGCACTTCCACCCCGGAGGCGCGAAAGGCGCGGAACAATCCGCGCCCAACCTGCCCCGCACCAACAATAAAAACCCTCTCACTCACTCGTTATCCGCGGCGCGCTGAGCTTTTTGTCTTTCCGACGCACGAGCGAGTAGCGCCGCCTGATTATCTATTCCCGCAGCAAGAGACAAGGCGGTCTTGATCCCGCTGTCGTTTGCGACGCGGCGTCGGAATTCAGCTTCCGGCCCGAATACATATCTGGCAATGTCGTAGGCGAGCAGCGCCGATACGACCGGGGCATTCGAGTCATAGATACCCCTGTCGATCTCTACGCCGCGCGCGGTCATCCGCTTCCATACTTCGTCCAGCATCGGCTGCGTGACAACAAAGTTCTGCGAACTTATCTCACGCTTCGCCTTTAGTGCGAGTGCGTAATTGGTCAGCGCATCTCTGAACAGCACCACCTTCCTTCCCAGCTCGCTTTGGAGCTCGCGGGTTGCCCGGACCTGAGCGCTGTCGCTTTCAATCACGTCCGGTGTGATTCCACCGCCATCATATACGATTCGTCCTGCATCGGTTCGATAGCGGTGGCTGTCGGGGTTTGCGCGCGACGCGTCGGGTAAATCGTCATCGCCCCTGTCGATTGGCCGCGTTATCGATCTGCCGGACGGAGTGAACCATCGGGCAGTCGTGATCTTGAGAGCGCCGATGTCCGCCAGCGGAACGATTGACTGCGCGCTGCCTTTTCCGTAGGTCGACTCACCCACAATGACCGCGCGGTCGTGATCCTGGAGCGCTCCGGCAACGATTTCTGCAGCGCTTGCGCTTCTGTCATTCACGAGAACGATGATTGGAAGCCGCGGCCAACGCTGGGCGGTACTGTCGGTGTAATCGCGATTCGCGTCAGCAGTTCGTCCCCGCAGACTTACGATTTTCTGACCCGGGCCAAGGAACAGGTCGGAAACCTTGAGGCCCTGTCCAAGCAGGCCGCCGGGGTTCGATCTCATATCCAGAATGAGCGATTTCATCCCGCGCTTGAGCAAAGCATCGACTCCGCGCGCAACCTCGCGTTCGCTCGAGTCGCTGAATGCTTTCAGGTCGAGATAGCCGACACCGTTTGGAAGAATCGCGACCCGCCTCACCGCACTCTGGTGGAGTGGCGTACGAGTGAGCTTCAACGGAATCGCTGCGCCCATCCCGGGTCGTTCTATCTTCAGGGCAATGCTTGTCCCCGCTTTGCCGCGGAACTCTTTCATCGCCTCGCCAATGGTCCATCCCTGCGTCGACCTGCCGTTTACTTCAATGATGCGATCGCCCGGCTGAATGCCAGCTCTCTCAGCCGCGCTCCCCGGCGTCGGGGCGATAACGACCATCCAGCCATCGCGCACGTCGGCCTGTACACCAATGCCGGCGTAGTTACCGCTCGTCGTCTCATTCAGCCGCCCGAGCTTGTCGGGAGCAAGGACGGTTGTATACGGATCCGCAAGCTCGTACAGCATTCCATCCACCGCCTTCCGGTACAAAGCAGGCGCGTCCAGCGAGTCGACGTAGTACCGACCGATGTGAGACAGCACATCGTCGAAGAGCCGCGCAGCTTCTGCTCTCGAAGGAACTGCACCATAACGCGTTCCTCGCTCGACGAACCAGCCGCCTGTTATCAGCGAGACCGTTAGGAGGAGGGCGGCGGTTGCGGTCCGGGTGCGCAGGGGTGGTCTGGGATTTCCGGTCATGTGGCAGTGTTCTGGTCGAGCATACGGAAAGAGAGAGGCAAGTTCTGCGCGAGAGCGTCGAGCACACGGGCGTGAACGATGTTTTCGTCGCCGAGGCCATCGATTCTGACAATTGGGCCGCATTCGGGGTGAAGCCGTTGCCATTCGGTTTCGGCAAATGCGGAAAAGGCTCGTCCCACCCGCGCGTGAAAGTCATCCCCCGAGCGCTCTATCCGGTCTTGAGCACTGCGCGCTGTAGCCCTTGTCAGACCCTCTCCGGCAGGCAAGTCGATCAGCAGCGTCAGGCTCGGAACCATTCCCGCCGCCGCCAGTGCATTGGCCGATCTGACCTGTTCCGCCGGAAGTCCCCGCCCGGCGATCTGATAGGCGTACGTAGAAAGAAAAAAGCGATCCATCAATACAACTACACCACGGGCAAGCAGTGGGTCGATTTCCCGCTCGACGAGTTCCGCCCGGGAAGCCATGAACAACAGCGCCTCGGTGGCAGGGAGAATGTCGTGGTCAGCTTCAAGGACGAGCCGCCGGATAGCATCCCCCAGGGGCGTACCGCCAGGTTCACGGAGCACTGAGTTCTCAACCCCCGCAGAGGCAAGCCGCTGCGCCAGCCGTCGCAGCTGCGTGCTTTTCCCGGCACCTTCGGAACCCTCGAAAACTATGAGTTGCCCGCGCTGCAAGGACTTAAGTGTCAGGAAAGCGAGATAATGGAGCTGGTCGCGCCCTTCTTCATCCCGTCCATAATCCAGTTATTGACCTGATACATGATCTTGTCAAAATTCTCCTGTGCCGATATCGCCCGCTGGTACACGGAGTTGGTCTGAACCTTCGCGAGCATATCGTCGAGCTGCTGCTCCATTTCCGGTGTCGGCTGCTCGCCTCGCTGGATCATGTCCTGCGCCTGCACGCGGATTTTTTCCATCGCCTGAAGTACGACTACCGCCTCGCGATCGCCGTTCAGCGCTTCGCTCGATCTCTTGACCGCCTGGTATTCAGCGCTTTGGCCTATCATGCGTCCAAGTTCTTTCGCCTTGTCTTCAAGCATCCATTTTTCCCTCAGTGATACTCTGCATCAGAGTCGTGACGCGAACACGAAACGCTCGCGTCCGGTAAGATCGAGTCCGACCGCGACAGCGGTATAGCAATGGCTCGACATGATCAGCTCCGCGACCAGCGATGCCCTTGTCTCATCGACTTCGAGCGCCAGCAGCCCCCCGCTGAGAAGAATGCCAGCACTCTCGCGTACAATGGCGGACGTGGCAAACATGCCGTTCGCCCCGCTGAAGAGCGCAAGCGGCGGCTCCCAGTCCCGCACGCTGGCCGGCAGCAATTCGATTTCATCGAACGACACGTATGGCGGGTTGGAGACCACCAGCGTCGCCCTTACACCCGCAAGCGGGGCCATGAACGATCCATGGCGAAACTCGATTGAGCGCGCAACTCCCTGCGCCAGGTCGAGCGCATTACTTCGTGCGACGTTCAACGCGTCGAGCGAGGTGTCTGTCGCAATGACATGATCGAACCGGCCTTCGCTGGCTAACGCGAGTGCAATCGCACCAGAGCCTGTCCCGACGTCCACCGCCGTCCCCCACCGCTCTGACGGCCCGTATCGGGCGCGCATTCGTTCAAGAATGCCGTCGACAAGTACTTCCGTTTCGGGACGCGGAATCAACACTCTCTCGTCAACCCGGAGCGACAGGTGACGAAACGGTGCCGAGCCGACCGCATACGCGAATGGTGCGCCCCGTCCGAGCATCCGAGCCGACTCTCGCGCAGCTTCAACGATTTCCGGGTCGAGGATCATTTCGCCGTTCATCATCGGCCATGAGCGCGGGACGTCCATCAGCGCCGCGATAATGTCGCTCGCTACGCGGCGCGGATCGGGAATGCCGGCCAGCCGAAGGGAACTCGTGAGCTCCTCCATCACCGGGAGAACGGGTGGGTCGGGCGCGCGGAATGACCGCGACGTGCGAGTCACCCTACTCACTGAGACGGTCTTCGACGTCGGCGTGCTTCAGCGCTTCGACAACGGGGTCGATGTCCCCGTCAAGAACGTGGGTCAGCTCATGCATGGTGAACCCGATCCGATGATCGGTCACTCGATTCTGCGGAAAATTATACGTCCGGATTTTCGCCGATCGGTCTCCTGTTCCCACCTGCGTTCTGCGCATGCGCGACCGCTCTGCTTCCTGCTCGGCGATGCGAAGATCAAGCAGGCGCGCGCGAAGAACTTCCATCCCTTTGAGTTTGTTCTGAAGCTGTGACTTCTGGTCCTGCTGGCTGACGACGATATTCGAGGGAATATGTGTGATGCGAACAGCCGAATCGGTTGTGTTCACACTCTGGCCGCCAGGGCCTGACGCACGGAATACATCGATCCGGAGGTCCTTGTCCTCGATTTTCATATCGATTTCCTCGGCCTCTGGCAGAACGGCGACGGTTGCGGCTGAGGTGTGGATCCGGCCCTGATTTTCCGTTACGGGTACCCGCTGCACGCGGTGGACGCCTGACTCCCAGCGCATCGTTCCAAATACGCCCTCGCCCTTGACCTTGAAGATTGCTTCCTTGATTCCGCCCAAAGTGCCTTCCGAATGGGAAATGGTCTCGATTCTCCACCCCCGGCGTTCCGCAAACCGGATGTACATCCGGTAAAGATCGGCGGCAAAAATGGCCGCCTCGTCGCCCCCGGTGCCGGCACGAATCTCGACGATTGCAGGCCTGTCGTCGAGGGGATCATGCGGAATGAGAGCGGGCTTGATGCGTGCCTCGAGCTGAGCGGTCGCGTCTTCGAGCCGACCCTGCTCGGCACGGGCCTCCGCCGCCATTTCCGGGTCGTCTGCGAGAACGAGCTCGCGCACTTCGGCGAGCTCGTTGTCATACCTCTGAAGCGTTCCCGACATTTCAACGAGCGGAGTCAGATGGCGATGCTCGCGACCCAGCGTTGTCATTCGCTGGGCATCCTTTACCGTCTTCGGGTCGGACAGCTGTTTCTCGACCTCACCGGCGCGCGCGAGCGCGTCGGCAAGGCGATCACGAAGGCTCAGCTTTCCGGCGTCGCCGAAGCGGCGGGCGCAGTCGAAGTTCGGGAAGCATATTTCTGACGAAAGCGCTCGACGCGACCAGCAGTGTCAACGAGCTTCTGCTTGCCAGTGAAGAAAGGGTGACACTGGGCGCAGATATCGGTATGGATTTCCGCTATCGTCGAACGAGTCTGATAGGTGTTGCCGCACGCGCACTTGACATTCGCGGTGGCATACACCGGATGAATTTCTGATTTCATGTTTAAACCCTCCGGGCTCTGGGACAGCATGCAAATATGGCGGAAAGCAGCCCGATTTTCAATCCGCGAGCGACTGACGCAGCAAGCCCCCTGGGCTGGGCAAAGACCAATGGGACCACGAGTTCACGACTGTGTGAACTCGATCAGCGCGCTCGCGCTTCATACACAACCCGCCCGCCGACGATCGTCATCAACACGCTCGCCTCGCGTATCGCCTCCGGCGCAACGCTCGTCAGGTCACGATCGATGAGGACCAGATCAGCAAGCTTCCCGCGTTCGATGGAGCCCTTCGCTTCCTCCTCGTGCGACGCATACGCGCCGTTCCTCGTATACGCGCGCAGTGCGTCTTCGACTCCGATCTTTTGTTCAGGAATCCAGCCATCCGGGTGCATGTCGTCCAGCGTCCGACGGGTTACCGCCGCGTAGATTCCCTCGAGAGGTGTTGGGGGAGCCACGAACCAGTCGCTCCCAAACGCGATCTTCGCACCGGCGTCCGTCAGTGACCGAAATGCATACGTGCCCTTGCTACGTTCGCGTCCGATCACTTTTTCTGCCCATCGCCCGTCATCGATCGCATGGTAGGGCTGCATGCTCGGGATGACGCTGAGACGCGCAAAGCGAGGGATGTCTGCGGGATCAATATGCTGTGCGTGCTCGATTCTGAACCGGCGGTCCCGCGGGCCGTTCTCACGCGCCACGCGCTCGAATACGTCGAGCTGGGTTCTGATTGCACGGTCCCCGATTGCGTGAACGATCATTTGCAGGCCTGCCTTGTCCCCGGCAGACGCCCACTGATAAAGATCTTTCTCTGTTTCTACCAGAAAGCCGGAATCGGCCGGCGTATCGCTGTAGGGCGCCAGCATTGCTGCCGTGTGTGAGCCAAGCGATCCATCCACGAAACCCTTGAGCCCGCCAATGCGAACCCAGTGATCGCCGCCGCCGCGTCGCGCCACCGTGTCGCGCAGCCTCGCCCACTGCGCGATTGGAGTGACAGCGTAGATTCGCGTGATCAGCTTCCCCGCTGCCCGCGAACGATCGAACGTCGCAAGATCGCCGAAGCCACCCATGTTATGAACCGACGTGACGCCGCGCTCGGCGACATACTGCATCGCCGCCTCCAGTGCCCGATCGTTCTGCTGCGCCGTCGCAGGCGGCTCGACCGAATTGACCAGGGTCTGCGCGTTGTCCTTGAGAATTCCAGTCGGTTTGCCGCTCGCGTCCCGGACTATCGAACCACCATCGATGTTGCCGGTAGCGCTTGTCACTCCGCCTTTTGCAAGCGCGTCGCTATTCGCCAGCGCCATGTGACCATCCAGCCGCGAAATCCACACCGGATTATTGGGCGTCACCGAGTCGATCCAGTCGCGGCGCGGAAGCTCGCCTCCCCAGTTCATATGATCCCAGTCACCGCCGGTGATCCACGTACCGGGAGGGACGGTAGCAGCGTAGGCTTTTATGGCAGCAATGAACGCAGCCGGCGTTTTCGCATTGCGCAACTGAACCGACGCAAGCCGAAATCCGCCGTCGATAAAATGCACATGTGAGTCGATAAATCCGGGTGCGACCATGCCTCCCCTGGCATCGATGACTCTTGCTCCTGGGGTCACTCCAGCCAGCTTCGAAATCTCGGCACTCGATCCGACGGCGATTATACGGTCACCGCTCACCGCCACAGCGTCAGCCCACGGCTGCCGCGGATTTGCGGTCCAGATCTTTGCATTCACAATCGCGAGAGTTGGAACACCGGGTGGCGTCATCGACATGGCGCATCCTGTGAGCGCGAAAGCGAGAAGTGGGACAACAATCACGAGACTCCCAAGCAGACGGCTCATCCGTCTTCCCGGGGTTGTCGCAAACCTGACTGGCGGTGTTGGCGCAACAAAGCGGTAAGCACCGCAGCTACGCCGAGGTGCAGTGGCATCGCGAGCGCGATGATCGAACCATTTGTCTGGTCGAAGACTGGCAGAATCTGCATTGCGAAACCCAGAATAGACAACGCTGCAATGATGGCGGACATCACTGCCGCACTTGCAAGTGGCTTCGCCCGGTCGGCGACTGCTCGCGATGCCTTCGTTCGCCAGAGCAGGTGAACGAGCATGATGGCGAGGATCAATGACAATGGTGTAGCCTGGAGCAGATTCTCGTTTCTGTAGCTGTACACATGATTGGTGGCCATCCACAGGCCGGCGAGCACAATGCCCAGCACTCCGGCAACGACACTCCAGATCGCAGCGAGCCCAAGCACCGGCCGCGCGAAGCCTCCACGTCGTATCGAAAAGGCCCACATTGCCCCCGCAACGAGCAGTACGAATGTTACGAGAATGATGACTCCTGCAGGACCTCGTGTGACCTTCGACGCCTCAGGCGCGCGCGTTGCCTGAAACAGCACGCGCTCGTCAGACACCAGTGGTGCGGGCACACCGCTTGAGCTCGTTACTGCCACCGACCGCAGGTGCTCCATCAGCTTCACTGGAAGAAACATTTCCTCCCAATTCGAAATGGGCTCGTCTACAGGATGCCCGAGAGCAGCGAGAGTGCCGGTATGGACCAGCGCGTCATCCTGAGTCAGCCGTTCCGTATGAAACCGATACGACGCGCCTGAGGCACGAAGTTTCGACGCTCTGCCGATGGTTCCGCCCAGCGCGAAGTCAAGCGCGTCTCGTACGCGCGTAGAGCAGTTATCGCGGTAGTAATCGTAGGAGTATTTCCGATTCTCGGGGAGGTTGTTCCGCATCAGGAACTCGTTGAGCCGGTGACGCTCCGCGGGCGACAGATTCAATCGCTGCGCCCATACGGTCCGATTCGCCTGCCGATACGCGTCAATCGTTCCCGCAAGGTCGAAAGCGCCCATGGAGTAGCGCATATCGCCCTTTAGAAAGTTGGACATGAAGTCCGCATCGGCGAAATCGAACAGCCCCCAGTGATAGATGACGTCGACGTTGGCTGACGCATTCTGTATCCAGATCGCGTTATGGCCGAATTTTTCCCAGACGAGGTCGCCGTGGCCCATTGTCAGAAGGTGAACGGTCAGGTTTGCCCCGGGCTCCGCATTTGCAGGGACTGCGGTATCGGCCGATGCGGGGCGCATTTTCTCTCCGGGGGCGCTTGCCGTTGCGGCACCCTGAGGGGGAACCGCGCCCTGACCCCATGCCGGAGCAGTGGTCGCGCCGGTAATCGATGCATGGATAACCAGAGCGACCGTCATCGAATTCAGCCTTCGCGCAAGTGGGACGAGCAGGCTGAGGATCGTCGCCGAGTGTCGGCGGCGGATCAAAACGTTATCTCACGACCCTCGTCGGCCGATTTGTAGATCGCCTCCATGACCCTCATCACCTTGAGCTGGTCGTCCGGCGGCTCATAAGCGATCTCTTCCTTAACCACGGCAACAAAGTGCGCAAGCTCGGCACGATACGACTGGAGGAACACGCTCTCTCGCGCAGCCGCGCCGGTCGGTGAGACGTTGGTGGGACGGCCGTTGAGCTCCTTGACTACCCGCAATGGCGAGAGACGTGCACTGCCCCTGCTCGACAGTACCTCGAACCACCAGCGTTCCTCCTGACCGACATAAGCCCACGACACATCAATGCTGAAGCTCACCTTGTTCGCGCACTCGAGCTGCACGAGCATCGTGTCCTCGACGGCGCCCGGTCGCGACCGATCCATTTGCGCGCTGACCCGAACTGGCTCAGGGAAATCGGACAGCCACAGTGCGAGGTCGAGAATGGGATATCCGTATTCCAGAAACGCCCCGCCTCCAGCTTCCGCCTTGCTGGCTCGCCATCCCTGCTGCGCAGTCCGAAACTGGTATTGTCCGCCGCGCATTCCGATAAGCCGCCCCAGCTCACCGCCCAGCAGGAACCTGCTCAGCTGTTGAACGTCGCTGCGAAAACGATGGTTGTTGCCCACCACGACCATGCGGCCGGCTTTCTCCGCAGTGTCGAGAATGCGCCGCACCCCGCCCGACGTAAGCGACAGTGGCCGCTCACAAAGAACATGCACGCGCGATTTCAGGGCCCGCAGAACATGTGGCTCATGAAGATGATTCGGCGTTGCAACCACGACTGCGTCGAGCTGGTCAAAATCAAGCAGCTCGTCGATGTCGGTGAACACATCGGGCACGCCCATTCGCTGAGCGAGCGCGCCGGCCTTGGGTCCGTCGTTGTCGCAAATGGCGACGAGTTGCGCGCCGCGAATGCGCGACAAGACCGGGAGGTGCGCAAGCTGCGCGATAGCGCCGGCTCCAACCAGGCCGAGTCGGATGTCGTCAGGCATTACAACTCCGGCCTCGTGATCGGTGGAATACCGCCGCTTTCGATCTCCATGCCGCGTGACTCGCTCAATTCACGCTTCCGACGGTCGTGCCGGGATAGTACGTGGTGAGAATGGTGCGATAATCCTGTCCTGCGCGCGCCCTGCCGATGGCACCCCACTGGCACATTCCGATTCCATGGCCGTAGCCGCCGCCGCGAAGCGTCAGCCGGGAGACCTCGCCCGAGCCGTCGATGGTGGTTTCAGCAGTGAAATACGTACTGTTGAGAATTGTTCCTGTCGGTGTGCGCAGAACAAATCTGATATCGTTGCCCCGAAGCGCATAGTTGCCGCCCGACGTCTGAACGCTGAGCGTGGAGACGCGGTCCGACGCCGTCCGGCCCTCCACCCGCGACGACCTCACAGTGCCCACCGAGACCCGCGGGGCGGTGGGGTTCGGCGCAACGCTTGGCTCAGCCCCTCTCGTGTACTGGCCCAGATATTTTTCAAGAGTTTCCTTCAGCTCGCTTTTCTCGAATGTGCTGGTCCAGCGGAACCGGGGTGATGCGTCGCAATAGAACTTGTCGGAGCCGGGAACTCGATCGCTTACCGGCTGGAGATGCGGCTTGGGAGATTCGCGCCACCAGACTTCCTGCACCGCTGCCGTGCTGCCCCCGCACGTGGAGCTGTACGGAGTGTTGACAATCCTTCCGCCGTACCGCAAGACCATATTCGCGGTTGTCGCCACCGCAGCGTCGGCCATCGGTTTTTCAGCGTCTGCACCGCCGTACACCTGATCCTGAACCGACGAGTACATATCAAACGCGCGGCTTCCGGCTTCGGCCATCTTTATGTAAGAGTAACTCCGCGCAGCGACTGCCTGCGCCTCCACCGCTGCCTCTTCGCCAGCGATGCGATTTCCGATTTCGAGCGGAACCACCCCCCTCAAGTAGGATTCCACACCGAGGCGATTCACGACAAGAATTGCATCGGCACTCGGCGTAATGACGAACTCGCCCCGGTAGCGTTTGCCCTCATGGGTGAGAAACGTCCCGGGGGTTGCAGCGCGCACGATCAACGGCCCCGTGAATCGCGACGTTACCGAACCATCTTCTCTAATGGCGACCAGCTGCCCGTTGCGCCTTTCCACCCGCATTGTAGTGCCGGCGGTGCCGCGGGTAACCAGGTTGGCACTGTTGCGATTGTAAATCGCCCAGGAGCCGGTGCCGCCAATTTTCGGCGATCGCGCCGCAATCGCCAGTGCCACCCTGACCGGCTGGTCGCTGCGATCCGCGGCGGAAACGGCATCGGGGTCCGAACCGGGTTGGTCGCCCCCCCGCGGCAACGCTGATGCACATGCAACGGCGCCGGCAAGCGCAATCGCCGCCGCCCTATGCACGGGCACTCAGCATCGCGTCTTCCATCCGCGAAAGCGCGTGCCCCACCACTGCGTCGCCGTGCGCAGCTGACATGAAGCCCGCTTCGAATGCCGACGGAGCCAGATACACGCCCCGGTCGAGTGCGGCGTGAAAAAACCGTCTGAACATTTTCATATCACTCCCTTTCGCAGATTCGAAGTCATGGACTGGTGCATCGCTGAAGAAAAAACCCCACATCGAGCCGGCTGATTCCGCCGTGATTGGAACGCCCAGCCGCGCACCCATCTCCCGCAACCCGGAGACAAGCGTTGCCGTACGCCGTTCAATGATTTCATGGAGGTCGCGCGTGAGAGCCGTCAGGGTCGCGAGCCCGGCGGCCATCGCGAGTGGATTGCCCGAAAGTGTGCCGGCCTGATACACAGGCCCCGCCGGTGCAACCCGCTCCATGATTTCTCTGCGTCCGCCATAGGCTGCGGCCGGTAACCCGCCGCCGATCACTTTTCCCAGAGTCGTGATATCGGCCGTTACACCGAAGCGCTCCTGCGCACCGCCGGGCGCGATCCTGAAACCAGTCATCACCTCGTCAAAGACGAGCAGCGCGCCCCATTCGTCAGCGATTTCCCGTAACCCCGGAAGAAACTCCGCTGTTGGCGCGATAAATCCTGCATTTCCCACCACCGGCTCGACGATGATTGCCGCTACTCCGCCTTTCGCGGTTCGGACCAGATCGCGCGTCGCAGCGAGGTCGTTGAAAGGGGCCGTCAGCGTGAGAGAAGCAAGCGCGGCAGGAACGCCTGGAGAATCAGCGAGCCCGAGTGTCGCAACGCCAGACCCCGCCCGGACAAGAAAGGAATCGGCGTGGCCATGATAGCAGCCCGCGAATTTCACGATCGCATCGCGCGCGGTGAATGCGCGCGCGACACGAATTGCACTCATGGTCGCCTCCGTTCCACTCGAAACGAACCGGAGCATCTCGACGTGCGGCATTCGCAAACGGATCAGCTCGGCGAGCTGCACCTCGAGCTCCGACGGCATTCCAAAACTGGTGCCGTCGTGCATCGCGTTGTGGATGGCGTCCAGCACCATGGGATGCGCGTGGCCAAGTACGAGCGGCCCCCATGATAAGACAAAGTCTATGTACTCGTTGCCGTCGGCGTCGCAGACATAAGCCCCCTTGCCGCTACGCGCTACTACCGGATTGCCACCAACGCCGCCGAAAGCACGCACCGGGGAATTGACCCCGCCTGGGAAAATTTCGCGCGAGCGGCGCATGATTTCATCCGAGTTAGCGCCCATAACTTCCGATTGTCTGGGCAGCCATCGGGAGTGTACGGCTCATTACCGGCATCCGCGCAACTCCCGGGGATGCGACGACGCGGACCACAGATGCGCGGAAGTCGTAGTCATCCACTACTTCTTCCACCGCCACGTCCGCGAACGTTCCGGGCGCCAGTACCTGATCGATGTATGTGATCCCATCTATATCGTCTGCCTGCCAGGGAAGGCGCGCCATGGATATCCCGCCGGCCAGATCGGGGCGGTCGACAATCGCCCTCGCGAGTTGGCCGACCCGCCCGTCGTATCGCTCGGTGGTCACCGCTCGCTGCAATTCCGTCAGCCGCTCCAGCCGCTCCCGTTTGATCGCTTCGGGGACGTCGTCGGCCATCGTTGCCGCCCGCGTCCCGTCCTGCGTCGAATAAGTAAAAGCGCCTACGCGGTCGAACTGTACTTCCTCGAGAAACTCCAGCAACTCATCAAAATCCGCATCTGTCTCTCCCGGGAATCCGACGATACAGGTTGTGCGGATGGCGACATCTGGAAGCGCATTACGGAGGTTGGCCACCTTCTGGCGAATCGTCCGCTTGCGCTCTGGTCGCCGCATGCGGGCCAGCACGTTGTCAGCGGCATGCTGCATCGGCATGTCGATATAGGGCACAATGCGCCGGTGAGACGCGACCACGTCGAGAAGCCGCGGAGTGATGCCCGCCGAATACAGGTAGAGCATCCTGAACCACGGAATGGAAGTTTCCGCCAGGAGTGATTCGAGGAGTTCGGCCAGGTACACTCCATCCCGGCGGTCGCGTCCGTAGTGCGCCAGATCCTGGGCGACGAGATTCAATTCGCGCGCTCCCTGAAGTTCGAGCAGCTGCGCCTCGCGAATCAGCTCATCGCGCGAAAATGACCGGTGCCGGCCTCGCATGAGGGGAATCGCGCAGAACGCGCAGCCGTGGTCGCAACCTTCGCTGATCTTGAGGTAACGCACATGGGCCAGGTCGCCGGTGTAAAGCCGTACACCCGGGTGCAGCGCCATCGGCTCCGCGCCCAGAATTCCCCTTTCGGTCAACTCCTGGGCCAGTCGTCCAACCTCGGACGCCCCCAAAAACAAATCGATCTCGGGAAGGGCGCTTTCAAGCTCGCTCTTGTGCCTCTCAATCATGCACCCAATTCCCACCACCGCTTTGCACAACCCTTCGGTCTTGTATCGCGCGGCTTCGATCATCGCATCGATCGATTCCTTTTTTGCAGCGTCGATGAAGCCACATGTATTGACGATGATGACGTCCGCCGCGGAGAGATTCGACGTGTATTCGCCTCCGTATCCGGCAAGCTCGGCAAGATAACGCTCGCTGTCGACCGTGTTCTTGTCGCAACCGAGGGTGATGAAGCCGACTTTCACTGCCCCGGCCTTAACTGCAATTGCCGAATCGAAGCCAGTGCCGCTGCATTACCTGTAGTTTCCGAACTGCAGCTCGACTCCGAAATCTTTCGTGCGGAGCAGGCTCATCGCTTCCTGAAGATCATCGCGGGAGGGCGAAGTGACGCGCACCTGATCGCCCTGAATCGCCGCCTGCACTTTTTTCAGCTTTGCTTCCTTGATGGAGGCCGCCACTTTCTTCGCAGTGTCGCCATCGAGCGACATTTTCAGCTTGATCTGCCGGTTCACGCGATCGCCCCCACCCGGCTTGTTCTCACCGATCTCCAGATTCTTCACCGGCACACCGCGCTTGAGGAGCTTCGACTGAAGAACGTCGAATAGTGCGTCCATTTTGAAGTCACTGTCGGTTGTCAGATCGATCGTGTTTTCCGCACGCTTGAAATCGATCTCGGCGAGTGCTCCCTTGAAATCGTATCGCTGGGCGATCTCTTTCTGGGCCTGATTGACGGCGTTGTCGACCTCCTGGAGGTCGACGCTCGTCGTCACGTCGAATGAGGACTGTGATGCCATTCTCCAAATCTATCGATGGTGGCCGGCATGTGCTTCGAACTGCGGCCGGCCATCGCCAGGAGAGTGGTTACCCTAACCGAGGAAAGATTCGAGCGCCCTCCGCCTCGAATTATGCCGGAGCTTGAGCAGTGCTTTTTCCTTGATCTGCCTTACCCGCTCGCGGGTGATTCCCAGCAGAGTTCCAATATCCTCGAGAGTCATCGGATCCTCTCCATCGAGCCCGAAGTAGAGCCGCAGGATTTTAGACTCGCGCTCCTTGAGGCCGGACAACGATTCCTCGATCGCCTCTGTCAGAGCCTTCTCGAAGGTTGCTTCGTCGGGAGTGCGATTGGTTGTATCCGGGAGGTAGTCGAGGAGCCGGTTGTCCTCTCCGGGCGTCATCGGCGCATCGAGCGACAGATGCACCTGCGAGATGAGCATCGTCTTCGCTACTTCTTCCTCGGTGATGTCGAGGCCCTGCGCAATTTCGAGATGGGTGGGCTGACGTCCCAGCTCCTGAAGCAGTGAACTCGCGCGCTTCCCGATACGATGCAGCGCGCCGGCTCGATTCAAGGGAACCCTTACAATTCTCGACTGCTCGGCGAGCGCCTGAAGAATCGACTGTCTGATCCACCACACCGCGTACGAAATGAATTTTATGCCTTTCGTTTCGTCGAATTTGTGGGCCGCGCGGATGAGCCCCAGATTCCCTTCGTTGATCAGGTCGGATAGCGACACGCCCTGATTCTGGTACTTCTTGGCGACGGAGACGACAAAACGCAGATTCGACCTGACGAGAGTGTCGAGCGCTTCCTGGTCATTGGTGCGAATCCGCTGAGCGAGACTCACTTCCTGCTCTCTGGTAATCAGCGGATAAACGCTGATATCCCGGAGATACTGGTCCAGCGACCCTTCATCGTATTGCGTCTTTCGAGTGACCGAGACCGCCATGGCGAACGCTGCTCCTTCCTACGACCGCGGTGTGATGCCTGAGTTCGTCGTGAATTGCGAGCTCGCAGATGTCACTGAATCATTTCGCCGAACCTTTTCCATCGAACCCGCGTGAGCCAGTCGAGTTTCACGGCGCCATCGGGAACGTAGCTATAATAGACCACTAACGGCTGGCCACGCACAAGAGAGTCCGCCACAAATCCCCAATAGCGGCTGTCGAGGGAATTGTCGCGATTGTCGCCGAGCACGAAGTAGTTTCCCTCAGGGACGATCAGCGGTCCCCAGTTGTTACGGGAGGGATGGTAGCCCGGACTGGCCTCGAGAGAAGGAACCTGCACCGGCGAAAGCGACACGATGTCATGTTTCGCGCGTGCGCGGAGCAGATAACTCAGCTGCCAGTTGAACTCTTCCCCGGAAACGTCGGAACCGGGGGCCGTATGCGACACGTATGACTCGCGCTGCCGCCTGCCGTTACGCACGAGGTCGCCCTCACGCATCTGCAGGGTATCGCCAGGCAATCCAACAATCCGTTTGACGAAGTTCTTGCTCTTGTCCACGGGCCACTGAAACACCACGACATCGCCACGCGCCGGCATTCGCAACGCCGGCAACCTTACTCCGGTGAACGGAACCTCGGCCCCGTAAACCAGTTTGTTGACCAGCAGAAAATCACCGACCAGCAATGTGCCCTCCATGCTGCCGGTCGGAATCTTGAATGCCTCAACAAAGAACGAGCGAATCACGAAGAAGAGGGCGAGCGCAACGATAACCGATCGCAGCCACTCCCACAGAAACCTGAGGCCGGCGCTCGCAGGCTTGTTTGCCCGGACGAGAGGACTACTCAGTCGTCGTTCGTTGAAGATCATCGGCCCTCTACTCCTTTTCGCTCAATCCGGGGCACCCAGATAATTGTCGATCTGTGCACGCTGCAGTGTACCCGAAAAATCCGCATACCCGACCTTGGTCTCCGAATAGAATTCATAGACCTGCCAGCCGCCTTCACGGTGTCCGTTACCAGTCTGTTTTACACCGCCGAAGGGCAGGTGTGCCTCGGCACCGATCGTTGGAGCGTTGACGTACGTGATACCATTATCCAGATCGTTCAGGGCGCGGAAAGCAACGTTCACGTCCCGCGTGTAGATGGATGACGACAATCCGTACCTGACGTCATTGTTGACAGTAAACGCTTCATCCGCGCTCGCCACCCGGACTACCGATAGAACAGGCCCGAATATCTCCTCCTGTTCAAGCCGGGAGCCTGCCTCGACCCGCGCAAAAATCGTTGGCTCGAAAAAATTGCCCTTCCCGAGCTTGCCATCATCCGGGCGGCGACCACCGCAAAGCAGGTCAGCGCCATCAGCCTGTCCAATGTCTATGTAGCGTTCAACCTTGTCGACCGCGGCCTCGCTGATCATCGGACCTACGTCCGTTCCCTCCTTGCGGCCGTCACCCAGTTTGAGCGTGCGCGCCCTGTCGACGAGCATACTCAAAAAGCGGTCGTGTATTCCTGTGTGCAGGATGAGGCGGCTTGTCGCGGTGCAGCGCTGGCCAGTGGTACCAAATGCCCCCCAGAGCGCCCCCTCCAGAGCAAGATCCAGATCGGCATCGGCCATTACTATCTGTGCATTCTTGCCTCCCATCTCGAGCGACAACCGCTTGTGCATGCGGCCGCAAATGGCGCCGACAATGCTGCCGGTCTCAGTGGAACCTGTGAACGAGATCAGCGGCACGCCCGGATGTTCGACAATTGCGGCTCCCACCTCCTCGCCCGTTCCATGGATCAGCTGAATCACTTCGGGCGGTAACCCCGCCTCCAGCAGTATCTCCACCAGGATCGTAGCGGTGTGCGGAACATCCTCGGCCGGCTTGAATACGCACGCGTTTCCGCAGACGAGCGCGGGAAACATCTTCCACGTTGGGATCGCCATCGGGAAATTGAACGGACAGATGATTCCGGCAACGCCGATCGGACGACGGTAGCTCATTGCCCACTTGTTGCGCAGCTCGCTCGGCACGGTGTGCCCGAAGAGTCGGCGGCCTTCGCTTGCCGCATAGTAGGCAGTGTCTATGCCCTCCTGAACGTCTCCGCGTGTCTCTGTGAGCGGCTTGCCCATCTCGCGTGTCATTGCGTCGGCGATTTCTTCCTTCCTTGTCGCCATGATGTCACCGACTATCCGCAACACGTCGCCGCGGGCCGGCGCCGGCGTCGAGCGCCAGTCTGCAAAGCCGCGCGTGGCGCTCCTGACAGCCCGATCCACGTCCGCTGGTCCTGATAACGGGAAGCGGCCAATCACATCGTCGCTATTGGCAGGATTCCGATTTTCGAAGTATTCGCCGGAGTCGGGAGCGACCCACGCGCCCCCGATAAAATTATTGAACTGTTTCATCAGTCTGTGATTGGCTCTAGGAGTGTTCTCGAGTCAGCGAATACCGCTCGATTTTCTTGTAAAGGTTGGACCGCGGCATTTCCACGGCGCGTGCGGTCTCGGAGACATTCCAATCGAACTCGCGGAGCTTCCCAAGAAGGTATGCCCGCTCTGCAGCTTCCTTGAACTCTTCGAAAGTGCGGCACGCAGTAAGGCTCGCAAGGCCCGTATCATCCGCAACGCGTGCGCCCGCAAGGCGATCTACATCTTTCGCGGAGAGCTCGAGCCCTGTTGCGAGAATCAGCATGCGCTCGACGGTGTTGCGCAGTTCGCGAACATTGCCCGCCCAGTCGAGCGACATCAGCCGCTCGATGGCGCTTTCGCTGATACGCCTCGGAGTGATTCCCTCGCGCTGGGATAACACCGTGACAAAGTGCGCCACCAGGTCCGGAATGTCGGCGCTGTGCTCGCGCAACGGCGGAACATGTATCGGCACGACATTGAGCCGGTAGTACAGATCCTCACGGAAACGACCGGCAGCGATCTCGGTCTCCAGATTCTTGTTGGTGGCGGCAACGACGCGCACGTCGACAGAAATTGGCTTTGCTCCGCCGATGCGCGTGATGACGTTGTCCTGCAGCACGCGGAGAACCTTGGCCTGCGCGGCCATACTCATGTCGCCAATCTCGTCAAGAAACAGCGTGCCGTGATTTGCCTGTTCGAATTTACCGGGCCGATCGGCAGTCGCGCCGGTGAACGAGCCTTTCATGTGGCCGAACAGCTCGCTCTCGATCAACTCGCCGGGAATGGCCGCACAATTGACCTCGATAAAAGTCTTGCTTGCGCGCGCGGAATGCCGATGCAGTGCTCGTGCGACGAGTTCCTTGCCGGTTCCGTTTTCCCCGGTGATGAGAACGCGTGCGGGGGTGGTTCCAACTTTCTCGATCTTCTCAACCAGCGCGCGCATCGCCGGGGAGTTGCCGACGATCTCGTACGGTGAGCCCCCGCCACCCTGCAGCCGTCGGTTTTCGTCGCGCAGGTTGATGTGTTCGAAGACATTTCGCAGCATTACAAGGATGCGATCAGTATCGAGCGGCTTCTCCAGTATCTCGTACGCACCCAGCTGCGTCGCTTCGACGGCGGTCCTGATTGTTGCGTGCCCGCTGATCATCACCACCGTTGCGACGGGGTCCAGCTCCCTGATGCGCTTCAACGCTTCGAGGCCGTCCATCCCAGCCATCTTTATATCCAGAAAGGTGAGGTTGGGCTTCCATTTCTGATATTCAGCAATGCCGTCCGCCGCATTGGAAGCGGAACGCACCTCGTAGCCCTCATACTCGAGCAGCTGGCCGAGCGCCGCCCGAATTCCCTGCTCGTCGTCGACGACGAGTACGCGACCGCTCACGGCTTGTTCTTGTACACAGTTATGCGCCCGTTGGAAATCCGAACGTCGCCGATGTACTCCGGCAGCTTCATCGGCAGCGCGTTGGAGGCGACCTCCGGCGGCCGTTCCTGTCTCCGAATCTGACCAACCAGCCTTGGAATGACTCCCGACGGCACCGAGAATCGCCCGAGCTTGACGTCCTGTACGACAAACTCGCCCAGCCCCGGCCTGATGACGTTGATTGTGCCGCCGAGTTGCACGGTGTCGCGATCGCCAAGCATGGCGGCGAGAGGGCCGAGCGCCTTGCCTCCGCCAAAATCGGCAAGCGCGACGTTTGCGCGGATGTACAGACGGTCGTCTATAACGGTCGCCGAAATGTCCTCGGCCGATTCAGGGAGCTGTTTCGTTGCGGCCAGAAAGATGTAGGAAGCGGCTTCGCTGGGCGTGAGATTGGCGAATACCGGCCCCGATCCACGGGAAAGCGACTCGACTGCGCGACGCCCGCGATCGGCGCTTCCAGTCGAAAGCGGTTGCCAGCCCCCATCCCGCACGACGGCGGTCTCGGCGGAAGGGGAATCTCCGGAAACTCTGGAGTACAACCCGCGAAGCTGATCGCGGTTGAACCATCCAAGGACTGCGAGGGCAACCAGAAGCACAAGACATCCGATACTGCGAAAGCAGCCAAACATGATGAGTCCGCGGCGAGGGTTTGCGAGAGACGGAATATCCCTGATTAACGACCATGAGGCCAGTCAGCAAAGGGCAAACGCCGCGCCGCGTCAGCTGCCTGGCGGACCCCGCCTTCCCCGCCGGCCCTCGCCCTGACCCTCGCCCTGACCCTCGGGACGCTGCTGAAATGGCTCTTTCACGTTTTTCGGGACCTTCGCCCACTGCTCTGGCGTCAGAATCGATTCTGCCGTCTTGATTGCCGCCTGTGCGAGAGCCCGGCCTTCCTGGATGCGCGTGCGCATCCGCATGCCGACCTGCATTGGATCTGCATTGCGGCCCGATCCCCCGAGAGTTTCAGCGAGAGAGTTGACGATAGTGTCGGCCTTTGTCTTCAATGAATCGCCCTCTGCCTGAAGCCTCGCCTTCTGTTCCGCGCTCAGGTCGAGCGCGAGCGAGTCGTTCAGCTCGAGGATCCGGATAAACGGGTTCGGCACGGCACGCGCCAGCCGCGCGCGAAAATCCGCCACCGTCGGCCGATTGCCGCCACCGCCGCCAAACACAGCGTTCATCTGCTGGCGAGCAGGGTCGACTCCGAGTGTCAGTCGGGCCTGCACCGCGATCTGAAAGGGGACGCGGAATGCATTGCGGGACCCGTTGGCGGCGCCGAAGTTTTCATTGACCTGATACAGATATCGCTTCGAAGCCGCATCGAAGCCACGAACGTACAACAGCGTGCGATCCGGGAAAACAGGCTGGCCCCATCCGCGAAGATCATCGCCGTGGATCAACTGGTCGACGCCGGACAGGGTGTTCAAAGCCAGCAGCGAAATCGTAAGCTTGCGATTCAACCCAAAGCCGCTCGGGCGGAAGTTGGCCTGTATATCGAATGACGGGGACCAGGGAACCGAACAACTGTTGCGCCCGGCGATCGCGCCGGTCTGACTCAGAATACATTCACGAGCACGCGCGGGGGCTCGCGCGAGCAGCCTCGACATTCCACCCGCAATCGCACTGTCGGGCGCTCCGGACGGGCGGAAGATGAAAGGTCGGTCATTCCGCAGACCGTCGCCGTTGATGTCGCCACCAACGATTGGCGTGAAATACGCTCCCGAGGTAAGGCGCGCAATGGCGGTGAGCTCGATTGCCGGCTTAACCGGCCATGTAACCGTCGCCAGCAAAGAGTGTCTGCGTTCCTGATCACTTCTCGCGCGCTCGGCAAGATTGGGATTACCTGCTGTCGAAGCGCCCGAACCACCGCGCCCGAATCCGCCGCCCCCGCCCCCGCCTCCAAACGTTGACAGACCCTGCGTCTCGTCCCGCGAGCGCGTGAGCGTGTAAGAGGCGTTGAACAGAATCGCTTTGGTCGTGATACCGCTGAACGAAGTCGTCAGCTGAGCGGCACTCGATGTGAGATTGGAATTCACTTCGCTGACAACGCCAAACCTCTGCTCGATTCTCGAACCGGTCAGGGCCACCGCACCGGTCGAAGGGACGACGGCGGTCAGGGGGACATATACCGGACGGCCAGCCTCTGCAGCGAGCGTGAATTTGGGAGTCGTGTCGAGATTGATGTCGCGCGCGCTCGTCTGAGATACTCCCCGCGCAACCGATGCGTCGGCCGAAAAATTGAACCGTTCGGCGAAGCGGCGATTGAATCCAAGCGAGCCCCGCCATGCGCGTGGTGAACTGAAGTCAGGACTGAATACGCTCACGTTGCGGCGCTGGTTGCCGAACTGCTGGCTGGCGCCGTTGCATGACGATGGTATGGAACGGGGATCGTCGAGAAAGGCATTCCAGTCAGGCGCCGGTATGCTTGCACCCACGCACACCAGCTGCGACTGCCCGTTGGCGAGACCGCTGGCTTCAGACGCGGATGCAAACAGTTGCGATTGCGCACGCCCGCGGAATTCGCCGAAGCCGCCGCGAACGCTTCCGCGGGACGGCCCGCCAGTGTTGGACCCGTAGTTCCAGGTAAATCCGGCCCGCGGACTCAGATGCAGGTCAGACGGGAATCGATCGGTTCTGTGGCCGAACAACGAGTCGACAGCGGGATTATATCCTGGCGCGTCGGGGTACCGTGATGCTTCGAGCCTGACGCCATAGGTGAACTGCAACCGCGGTGAACGGCGCCACGAATCCCCGAGGTAAAGCGCTCCGTTGAGGCTGCGCGCGCGCCTGTCACGCGTCGACAAGGTGCGAGTAAAGGAAAGCGGGCGGCCGGCAGCGAAATCCTCGAGAGAGTTGAAGCTGTAAGTGCCAAGTGCATTGGCGAACGATCCGTTTTCACTGGTCTCCTGGTTGAGCAGGCCTCCCAGCTTGATGCGGTGCGCGCCGCCCTTCGAAACACGTGAAACTTCGTCACTCAGCTCGATCAGCCGGCTCCGCGACTCCTGGGGCAGCGACGGATTCACACCGAACTGAAGCGTGGACACACCCCGGCGCTCATCCGGAAGATCTGAGGCGACGACGATGCGCCCGCTCGGCACGAGGAGATACGGGTCACTGTTGCGTGCGTCGACAGATGCATACGCGCGCAGCTCGTTGATAACGCCGCTCCAGTTCGACGTCAAAGTGACCATGCCACCTCCGCCCGAACCCTTCGCGTTCCCACCGCTGTGAGGAACCGAAAACGGAGATATGCGGCTTGCATCCTGAATCGACCCACGCCAGTCGCCTCTCATCATCAGCGTATGACTGTCGGCGAGATTGTAGTCGACCCTTACGAGAGCGGAAGCATTGTTGTTGAGCCGCTCATCAGGTATCGACGCCATGGTCGGCTGCAAGCCATAGGTATTCAGGAGTGAGATGAAGCGCGACACTGAATCGCGATTCACACCGATGCGCTGAAGCGCGAGTGGATCGGCGGCGAGGAGAGACTGCAGCGGATCAGTTCGCCGCGTGCGCGAGACTGCACCAAACGTGAAGAGCTTGTTCCTGATGATTGGCCCGCCGAACCCGGCGTTGACCTGATTCTGGGTGTACTTCTGCGAGAATGCGTTTTCGGGGTCGTCAACGAACTCCAGCGACGGATCCCGCAATGAGTAATTCAGCGCCCCCTGAAAGACGTTCGTTCCGCCACGGGTGGTGCTGGCAACCTGGCCGCCGGTGAACTGACCACGGGCGACATCGTAGGTGCTCGTGACGACTCGCGTATTCCGGACCGCCTCCTGCGGCACGCTTCCGGTCCCGAAACTAAGACCGTCCAGAGTGATGTTGTTCTGGTTGGCAGGCTGCCCTCCAACCGAGAACGATGCGGCCGTCGAATCGGTGCCCGCAATTCCGATAACGCCCGGCGCCAGCGTTGCGAGCGCATTCAGGTCACCTGCCTCCACCGGCAGTCGATTGACCAGGCCTGGCGGAAGCCCCCGCTCGGTCGATCCAGGTTCCGGTCGCTGGTTCTGCTGGCGGCCTGCGGGAGCAGCCCGAACCTGGACGCTCTGCAGCACGGTCGCCGTTCGGCCGAGCCTTACGTCCCCTACCAGGCGATCCTCATCGGACTGTCGGGAAAGACCGATCTGAGCCGGAGCGAACCCGATGGAGATCACACGTACGCGATAATTACCGCCGCCGTCAGGGAAGATGATGGTGTAGCGTCCGTCCGCGCCGGTAACCTTTGTCCGCACGATCTGCGTTTCCACCGACGTTGCCTCGACCCGCGCACCTGCCACCGGCGCGCCTTCCGGCCCCGTCACGCGGCCCATCAGGATGTCGGTCGTCGAACCAACCTGGGCATGACCCCGGAGAGGTAGCAGCACTGCCGCAAATAGCAGCAGTATCACGGACAATCGAATGTGCATCACCTGTTTCGCATTGCTGTTACCATCAAGGATTCCATCCAGACGACGAGTACCACTTTGACGCGGCATACCACGCTGTACGCGGCATATCAGGTGTACGCGGTTCGTCTGGCGCATGTTGAGACATCACCGCCGGCATAGGCGACCAACGCCTGGGCCAATTACCTTGTCGGGGCATGCCTCATACCAAAGCGCGCGGCTCGCTCATCAAGTCAATCGCGAACAACAGTGACGCAAATTCGCTGGCTACTCGCATGCGGCGGGCACGTTTCTCACTCTTTCTCGCGCTGCTCGACCGCCTGTCCGGCCCTGTCGAAATTCTTGATATCGGCGGTACTCAGGAATTCTGGGACCTCATGATGCCCAGGTCTACCGGCGATGTCCGTGTGACCCTGCTCAACGTAAAAAAACAGCGGTTGAGCTCGGAGCGCTTCATGAGCGTCGAGGGTGATGCCCGCGCGATGCCCGACTACTCCGACGGAGCCTTCGATGTCGTCTTTTCAAACTCGGTTATCGAGCATGTCGGTAATTTCTCCGAACAGCGCAGGATGGCCGCCGAAATTCGTCGCGTAGGTCGCCGTTACTTCGTGCAGACGCCCAACAAGCGGTTTCCACTCGAGCCGCATTTTCTTTTTCCCTGGTTTCAGTACCTGCCATCCGCGGTCCGCGCCAAGATGGTGCAGCGTTTCGACGTCGGGTGGTACAAGCGCATCCCCGACCTAGCAACCGCCCGCGCCGAGGTGGATTCGATACAGCTGTTGACCCGGAAGCGATTCATGGCGCTATTCCCCGGGGCGGCGATACACGTAGAGAGATTTGCGGGGCTGCCTAAATCGTTTGTGGCGTACGACGGATGGGAGCGGGCGCTGCACCCATGATCAGAGGGCTGCGATTCAGGAGGCCAGCCGGGTCGGCGTCGAACACGTTGCACTGGCCAATGCTTCCGTCACCACCGGGCATACTGACGACTTCTCAATGATTGCAAGAGCGGCGTCACGGGACAACGGGGCCCTGTACGGTCTGTTGGCAGTGAGTGCTTCGTACATGTCGGGAACTGCAAGGATACGAGCCGAAGTATCGAGATCATCGCCTTTGACCCCCAAGGGATAGCCCGATCCATCGAGCTTCTCGTGATGAAAAGCCGCCGTTCGGGCGAATCCGGCAAACGCGCTTACGCGTTCGAGAATCTCCCAGGTGTAAAGTGGATGCTGCTCCATTTCTACCCGCTCGGCTGCTGTAAGCGAGCTGGGCTTGTTCAGAATGCGCGCCGCCACGCCGAGCTTGCCAACGTCGTGCAGCAGCGCGGCGCGATTGAGCGTCGCCGCGTCGCCGACAGGAACGTCGAGTTCGCGGCTGATTTTGCGCGCATATCGAGCGACGTTCGTAGAGTGCTGATACATGTATGGTGATTTGGAATCGATAATGTCCGCAAATGCGCGAGCAATCTCGTCCAGGCCGGCATCGTCGGCATATCGGGTATGCTGCGGCGGCTCGAGCGCCAGGGTAATCGCGGTAGCGTCGGGCGACTGCAACGACTCCCACCAGCTCTGATTGTCGCGCCAGCCGCGAACGTTGCGCACCAGCGATGGCTCGAACCACAGCCCGCTCGTTCCCTTACCACTCGCAGAGCTGCGGCTATGCCCTGCTCAGTGTGAAACGCATCGAGAGTCTGGGCGAGCAGGATGATCCGGGAAAACAACGGAATCTGTTGACCGATCTTGCCGTCAGGATACCCCTCGCCATTCCAGTGTTCGTCGATCGAACGAATCGCCTCGGTGGGGGCTCGGGAGATGTTTCAGTCTCCGGCGCCCTAATCACACATGCTGGATGAGGACAGATGATTCGGCCTGTCAATCCACCGGCGGGGCCCCTCGTAGAATGCTTCGTCCGACGGCCCGGTAACGCAACGCTTCCGCAACGTGCGCGGCTCGCGTGCAATCGTCTGCATCAATGTCGGCAATTGTTCTCGCAACCTTGAGTACCCGGTGATAGCCACGCGCGGACATCGACAGCGTTTCAGCGGCACGCTGCAGCAGCGCGCGTGCATCACCGTCGACGGCCCCGTGAGCGTCGATCCATCGCCCGGATGCGTGAGCATTGCAACCCACGCCGCGCAGGCGCGCAAACCGTGCTGTCTGAATTGCGCGGGCGTTCGACACGCGACTCCGGATTGTCGACGTGGACTCTTCCTCACGCGAACTACTGAGATCGCGAAGCGCTACCGCACCAACCGTGACATGCATGTCGAGGCGATCGGAAAGCGGACCCGACATCCGGCCGGCGTAGCGATCAAGATCGGATGCGGAGCAGGCGCAGATGCCTGTCGAATCGCCAAGGCGCCCGCAAGGACAGGGATTCGTCGCGCCGACCAGCGTGAATCTGGCCGGAAAAGCCACTGACATCGCTGCCCGCGATATCACGACAGACCCATCTTCGAGCGGCTGTCTGAGCCCGTCGAGCACGGACTTTGGAAATTCCAGCATCTCGTCCAGAAAGAGAACGCCGTTGTGAGCCAGGCTCACCTCACCTGGTCGCGGATTCGAGCCTCCGCCGATGAGACCTGCACTGGATATCGAATGATGGGGCGCGCGAAAAGGGCGCGCGCAGCCTGTGAGCGCTTCGGCCGTCAGTATGCCGGCGACAGAATGGATGGCGATTACTTCCAGCGACTCAGCTTCACTAAGCTCGGGCAGGATTCCCGGCAGCCGCCGTGCGAGCATTGTTTTTCCAGCCCCAGGTGGTCCCACCATGATGACGTTGTGGCCTCCCGCCGCCGCCACTTCGAGCGCTCGCTTGGCCGATTGTTGTCCAACAACATCCGCGAATTCGAGAGGTTCGCGCCGCGGACAGCGCTCGCGTGACGGAGGCAATGCACGGCTCAGCAACCCTTCCTTCAGCTCCAATGCGAGCTCGCGCAGATTCCCGGGTGCTGAGAGACGGATTGAACTGACTCGACCAGCCTCATCGAGATTGGGGCGTGGAATCACAAGCTCATGCGGGCTTGCGGCTGCTGCCGTCTTGCGAGCAATAGACAGCGCACCCTTTACGGCGCGGAGCGAACCATCGAGCCCGAGTTCACCGACAAAGATCCTGCGATCCGTCGCTTGAGGTGGAAGTTGCCCGGTGGCCACGAGCAGGCCGACCGCAATTGGCAAATCATATGCGGTCCCATCCTTTTTTACATCGGCGGGGGCTAGATTGATTGTGATCCGTCTGGGCGGAAGAGTGAATCCTGAATTTACGAGCGCAGCGCCGACGCGCTCACGGCTTTCCTTGACGGCTCCGAGTGGCAGTCCTACGATGGTCCATTGGGGAAGCCCGGCAGCCGCGTCTACCTCGACGGTGACATCGTAGGCATCGATTCCAATGATTCCGGCCGAGCGAATTGCCGCGAGCATTCTGTATTCGTAACGCCCGCTTCTACATTGATCCTCATCGTCGGATCCCCACAGTCATCGGACTGGCTCCGCGCCTCTGCAACGGTGATCCCGACTGACTCTGCCCTCGGGGGTGTCAATGGACTGACCCCATGCTCAACCAGACTGGCTAGCGCAGCTCCTTAAGGCGCTGATCAATGCTGTCTGCGGCTTTGCGATCTTCGTCGGTTGCGCGCGGATTGAGGGTCAATGCCCGTCGGTACGACACAGCCGCTCCAGCCCTGTCTCCCGCCGCTGCCTGCGCATCGCCGAGGCGGCCGGCCGCGCGGTGGGAAGACGGGAACAGATCGGCGGTCAGCGAGTGAAGCGCAACAGCGTCGGACATCAGTCGCCGCCCGAGCCACACATCCCCGAGCGCGCTAAGCGCGCTCTCGTTCACGTCGTAGTCCCCGAGCCGCCCGGCGGCGCGCCATGCAAGCACCACCGGCGTGATGTCTATCGCCGAGCGGCCGGATTCCAGAGAGTCGCGGACGACAACGGCGAGCGGCGGTCGTTTCGGGGAGGTCATGATCAAACGCGTGCCGTCGGGACTTATCGCGTAAGCGGATGTATGACGCAACTCGGGGGTGCTGAAGGTGGCGACCACACTCCACGCTGTATCGCGCCCTGTTGCACCGGCGCGCCGCGAATAAAGAGTGCTGCCTTTCGCCATCAGTACCGTTCCGCCGTTGGGCAACCATGCGTGAGTCGTCCGGCCCGGCACAGTCCGCCCAAGCGAGGTTCTGCGGCGCGTTACGAGGTCGTACCGGCGAAGCTCATGCCGGGCCGACGCGGAGTCCAGCACTACGTAACTGATAGCGGTGTTTCTGGGGATTCGCTGCGCCGGCAAAGCCGGAACACCGCTGTCCAGATCCACGATTGCACCGGCGGCGGAGTCGAACATTGCAACCGTGAACGTTCGGGATTTAGGCCGCGTAAGAATGTATCGGCCGCTACCCACGGGTGTGTAGTAACCGGTGGTGTCAGCGCCGGGCAGCACACCCCGTCGCGGTCTTCCATCCGGAGCGTACACCCACGGCCCGTACTCCCTGAACAGGGTCGCAGGTACCCACCGGAGGGCCATATACTCACCACGCGAGTTCACCGTCGGTGAATTTTCATTCTCCGGAGTTCGGGTGACGCGGCTTTCCCTGCCAGTGGCAAAATGATACCTGTAGATTTCGCTCCGTGCGGTTGACCCGGTGTCACGGGTAGCGCTGAAGACTATCGCGCGCCCATCGGGCGTAAACGACGGCTGGCTGTTGATGCCGTCGTCGTGAGTCAGCTTCACGGGATTGCCGGCAATCAGCCGCCCGCCGCTCGACGTCAGGGGAACCGACCACAGGTTGATCGGGTTCTGGCCCTGTGCATCGAGCGCCGAAGACATGACGGCTACCGCGAGCAGTGCGCCGACTGATGTGAACCAGGACATGGCAGGGAGGGAAAGAGAAGGGTCGCGATCCTGACTGCAGCATGGTATTGCTGCACACCGCGCAGCGGAAGTCCATCCCTGTTACGCCCTCAGCGCACCCCGCGGTACGCCGCCGCCTCCGCAAGAAGCTTCGCAACGACCTTGTCCTGCTCCTCATATCGCCCTTCGCCAAAATGATGAAAGCGCAGCTTCCCCGTCGCATCGGCGTAATAAGCCGCGGGCCAGTAGTGATTTTTGTATGAGTTCCAGATCTTGAAGTCGTTGTCGACGACTACTGGATAGGTGATGCCAAGCTCTTTCACTTCCCGGCGCACGTTCGCGACTATTCGCTCACGCGGCAGTTCCGGCGTGTGCACACTGATTACTACAAGTCCCTTGTCGCGATACTTTGCCTCCAGCTTCTTGACGTGCGGAAGCGCGTTGAGGCAGTTGTAGCATTCGTACGTCCAGAACCAGATCATCACGACCTTCCCGCGGAGCGATTCCCGGGTAATTGGCGGCGAGTTGATCCATTCAGTGGCGCCGGTGAATGGTTGAAGCACTCCGTCCGCCAATGGAAGCAGTGCCGACTCATCTTCGGCCGCAAACTCATCGAGGGACATACCCGCGTCCGGCCGGGCGGTGGCCTTGCCGGTGAGTCGCCGAACGAGGGCCTCTTCAGCGGATGCGGTCTGCACGACACCCAGCTTCGCGAAGATTGCGCTGTCCCATCCAAGGAAAATCGCCGCCACCGTGACGACTGTCGCGACGCCCAGGCCTCGCCGAAGTATGGATTCACCGCGGCCGGCCCGCGCCATGCGGGCGCGAAGACGAGCGCCTGCGGATAGTACGAATGCAAGAGACATGACAGCTCCAATGGCAAAGGTCAGAAAGAGGAGAGACGAGTGGGTAACGCTCATTCCCGCGGCGCCCACGATGAGCAGCCCGAGGATCGGACCGGCGCACGGGGCCCAAAGCAGTCCGATGGCCGCGCCAGCCACCAGATTCGCGGCGACCGGCAAACGATCCCCGCTGCGGGAATCAGCTAACGCGGCGCCCATCCTGGTTGCCGGCCGCGAGACAAATTCCGCGATTCGAGGCGAGATAAGGGCGAGCCCTGCCACCGCCATGATGGCGAGAGCGGCATAGCGACCCCATTCGCTCGCAATTACGAGCCAGTTGATTGCGAGTGCGGCAATTGTCGCCGTCAGCGTGAAGGCGCTTGCCAGGCCCGCCAGCAACGGCAACGTATTTCGCCGGGTACCATCACTCGCCCGCGCGAACACCAGGGGAATGACAGGCAGAATACACGGGCTGGCGATGGTGAGAACCCCGCCGAGGAACGCGAGCAGGAACATCATGCAGGCGCCGCGAACCCTTCTGCGACAAGAGCCTTGATGACTCGTCCTCGCACCAGATCATATTCGCCTGCTGACGCCGACACGTCGTGCACCGCCTCCAGGAACAAACGGGCGAAATCGAGGTGCGATGTACAATTGACGCAGGTCTGAAGATGCCTGACGACGCGCTCTTTCTCGCCTTGGGGTAACGCTCCATCGAGGAATGGCCACAGCTGCTCGGCAGCCGCTTCACAGTCTTCCAGACTCGACATTGTCACTCCTTTACCGTTAGACGAGAGCTATCAGGGCGCCGAGAGATACCGGCGTCCAGGGCAAACGAAAGCAGGCAGTCCTGAAGCCGGCGCCGCCCGCGGTACAGCCGCGACCGCACAGTGCCGATAGGAATACCAAGCATTTCTGCGATCTCTTCATAAGTGAAACCTTCTATATCGGACAGAATCACGACGCTCCGAAATGTGACCGGCAGCGCATCGATCGCAGTCCTGATGGCAGGTCCTACGTCGAGCTGTGTAAACATGTCGTCCACTCCCGCGTCGCGCGCCCGAATATGCGCGCGAGCGGCACCGAGCAGTTCGAGTTCGTTGTCGTCAACGGATACCACACGACGCTCGCGGTAGCGCCGGCGAAAAAACTCGTTTCTACAGATCGTGCTCAGCCACCGCTTGCAGTCGGTTCCGATGGAAAACGTTTCCCAGTGACGAAAGGCCTGGAGAAACGTGTCCTGCACCAGATCATCCGCATCCGCCTCGTCGCGCGTAAGTGCGTTCGCGATTCTGGAAATCGCGGGCAGCAGCGGCAATGCGACTTCGGAAAACTCCCTGTCGCGTTCGTGTCGGCGATGATTTCCCGCGCCGGACGATTCGACGGGGTCGCTGTTGGCATCTCGTTTTTCTGGCAGTGACATCACACCAGTCTAAGCCCGCACTACGCAGGAAAGTTCCGACACTGCGGGAACCAAACGCGGGCGTGACCCCTTCTGTGCAATGTCACCTGCGTTTGCGGAAAAAGTGAAGACAAGTTCCAGACCACGGACCTGATTTGCCCCGCTGGCGTACAATACTGAGCCGCTGCAGGGGCATCCGCGGCGACTCGAATTCAACCCCGAGACATAAATGAAAAACATTACTTCAAGCACGATTTTCGGAGTGGCAGCGCTCGTTGCGATGGCGTCGGTTTCGCCGGAGGCAGCGCAAGCGCAGAAGTCTGCGGCAAGTGAAGCACGCCGGACGTATTCACGTCCGGGCGATGCGGAGATCAAGCGCCGGCTGACTCCACTGCAATTCTCGGTAACTCAACGAGACGACACGGAGACGCCGTTTCGAAACGCGTACAACGACAATCAGGCGGCCGGGATCTACGTGGATATCGTTTCCGGCGAGCCGCTGTTCAGTTCGCTCGACAAGTATGACTCGGGTACTGGCTGGCCCAGCTTCATGCGTCCGCTCGAGCCCACGAATATCAAAACGAAGAGCGACAGGAAGCTGGGATACAAGCGAACCGAAGTGCGCTCGAAGAATGCCGACTCGCATCTTGGGCATTTGTTCGACGATGGCCCACGGCCAACCGGACTTCGCTACTGCATGAACTCGGCGGCGTTAAGATTCATCCCCGTCGCGAAGCTCGAGGGCGAGGGTTACGGCAAGTATCTGAAGCTGTTCAGGAAGGTGTAGAACAACTTCCTTCGTTTCCGGTCAGAGGGACGACTGCCTTCAGAGGTGGTCGTCCCTTTTTGACACGGTGGATCAGAGCTGGACGTTTCGCGTCACTGTTATAGACACCGAGACCACCGAGACCGCCGAGGAAAGGCCGGTCGTCGGGGGTGCGATGGGGAAGGCTCTCGGATGCAAGGGTGAGAGATTGCGTTTCGTTGGTTGTTAGTGTGCTTGTTATTCATGCCCTGCGATTGCTCTCGTGTCGTTCTTCCGGTGGCTTATTGTCAGTGGTTTCGGTGGTCTCGGTGGTCTCGGTGGTCTCGGTGGTCTCGGTGTCTGGAACAGGTTGCCCTGAATCGTAGTCGCTAGGATCACCGGATGTGATCGAGCAGCAAAAAAAGCGGGACGTCTTTCGACGCCCCGCTCTTTTTGCTGCAACCTCGTCCGGCCTCCCGAAGAGACCGGACTCAGCTGGTGTTGCTTTACTCGTTCGTTCCCGGCGGGATGACAATCGCATCGCTGCCGACCGTCACGATGACGAAATCATCGCGGCGGTTACGCTGCCAGCAGTCTTCGTTGCTCTCGGTGCAGACAGGGCGCTCTTCACCGTAGCTGACGAGGTCGAAGCGACCAGCATCAACACCCTTCTCGACCAGGTAACGTCTGGCGGAGGCGGCACGACGCTGACCGAGGGCCAGGTTGTACTCATCCGAACCGCGCTCATCGGCGTTGCCTTCGATCCTGATACGCATACCCGGGTTGGCCTGCAGCCACGGGACCTTGCGATCCAGTGTTGCGGCCGCATCGGAGCGGATGTCGGACTTATCGAAGTCGAAGTAGATCGGGGCCGTAATTGCAGCGGTGTCAACCATCGCCATAACCGGAGCCGGCGCTATGCAGGCAGGATCCGTGGCCGTGATACCACCAAGACCCGCGTACGGGCACATTGCAACTGGTGGCGGTGGCGGCAGCGGAGCTACGCACTGCGGGCTGGACGCGGGGATGTTTTCCAGGCCAGCGTAAGTGCACATCGCTTCGCGGCGAGCACCGCCAACCAGAAGGCTCAGTCCAGCGCGGCCGCTCAGGTTGAGGTTCTCGGTGTCCTTCATGTAATCCGCGATACCGTCGATACGAAGCGCGATACGGTTTGCAAGGCCGAAACGAACGCCGGCCAGTCCGCTCACGCCGTAGTTGAACGTGAACTGACGCTCGGAATTCGTCTGTCCGGCTGCGGGGCCGCTGGCTTCCTGACTGTAATTCGTGCGAACTGCACCAAGACCGAGAATGAACTGCGAGCGTGAAGCGATCGGAATGTTGTAGTTCATTCTGAGCGCGAACGCCGAGTAGTTGATCGGGTTCTGGTTGCCGGTCAGGCCTGTTTCTCTATCGGCCTGAATGTAGGCGCCGTCGCCTTCGAGCTCGAAGCGGGGATCGGAGAGGAACACACCGATGCGGCCGCCACCACCGACTGAACCGTTAGGATCGCCGGGAGCTTCGTCGTTGAAATAAGTGTACTGCGCGAATGCACCAATCTCGAGCATTCCCGGGAGGGCCCACTCGGTTCCAAGTTCATCCCACATCACGTACGGTGCATAAGGCGCCATGGACATGCCGCTGCCCATGCTGCTTCCCATGCCGAACAGTGATCCGATGTCGGGACGGAACTCGAGGCCTGCCTGAGCCCGGAGATTCGTGTGCGACTCGTAGGTCTGATTGGCCCGACTGGCGCTGCCGCCGACAATGCCGCCGTTCGGCATGTAGTCGGCGATGCCGTCTACACGAACTGAAAAAGCACCCAGGCCGAATGTGAAGCCGACGTTGCCTTCGACGCCGTAGTTGTAGCCACGACGATTCGAGCGGATGTCGGTCAGCTCCTGACCCTGTGGTTCGTCGGGCTCATATCCGGCGTAGGAGGAGATGACGCCACCGGCGCCAACGTGAAACGCAGCAAGTCCCGCAAAGGGGAAGCTGTAACGGACACGTGCCGAGACCGGACCATACCAGATCTTGCTATCCTGGCGCTGGCCAGCGCCCCTCTGCTGCGGACGGGTGTACGAGTTTTCGGCTTCGAGATTCCAGTTCGGAGCGAAGAACGCACCAATGCGTCCGCCAACGCCGATCTCGTTCTCGAGCTGAAGAGCATCGTCAAACTTCGTGTACTGCCCAAAACCGCCCAACAACAGCGTTCCGGGCTGCTGTGCTGCGGCCGTTCCGCCGAAGAGCAAGGCCGTCATTCCACAGACGGTCAAACTTCTTCTCAACATAAGAAATACCCCTTTGAATGGTGGATACAGCTTCTACAACCGGGACGAATAACGCGGTGCCCTCAGGCAGGATGCATGCCGGTGAGCGGGCGGGCCACTCAAGCGGCTCCGTTATCCCGCCGCGAAACTTATGCGACTTTTTGTCATCGCGCCAGCTATTTGCCATGAACATGGGCATCCAGCAATGTTAGAGGCGCCCCATCGTAAACATATGAGGCCTAACGATTTCGGCATTTTACAGGTACCGGCGTCAACCAATTGACGCCTGCAAAATCAAAGCCATGCCTGCCTGCGAGAGCGCGTTTTAGCGTCCGTGCTCGCAGCACCTCGCGATTGGCCCAGGAATCAGTCTTCCCGAGGCAGCCGGCGCCACCACCCCGCGCGGTGCCGCCAGCGAGGCTCGACCAGCGCCTCGCGCAATGCTTGTTTCATCTCCGCCGCATCGGTGAATCTGGCGTCTGCAGTCGGCGCAAGCGCACGGTTCACCCAGCCTGACAATATCGGAGGAACCTCCGAAAGGTCTATCCGGCCCGCTAACTGGCGCGCGGCGATCATGTTCGGCTCGCCATCCCCGAACGGAGTGTGACCCGAAACTGCGAACACCACAATGCCCGCGAGCGCGAACAGATCGACGCTCGCGCTCTGTGGTTCCCCGAGAAGCTGCTCGGGTGCGGCAAACGCCGGTGTGCCCGTGTTACCCGCTACATCTTCGCCGGTGATGTTTGCTATTCCAAAATCCGTGATTCGCCACCTGCGGTACCGATCGATGAGAATGTTCTCGGGTTTCAGATCACGATGGATGATCCCGATAGAGTGCGCAGCGCCGAGTCCATCGAGCACCAACTCCACATGCGGGGCAATTTCCT
Source organism: Gemmatimonadaceae bacterium (assembly GCA_037721215.1). Taxonomy (NCBI): domain Bacteria; kingdom Pseudomonadati; phylum Gemmatimonadota; class Gemmatimonadia; order Gemmatimonadales; family Gemmatimonadaceae; species Gemmatimonadaceae bacterium. Next base: position 62,263 of record JBBJNV010000013.1, on the reverse strand, counting down.
CGATCGCCTGAGCACCATTGCGGGCGACCAGATTCGCGACAGAGCCTTCTTCAGCAAGTTCCATCGTGTACCACGAAAGGTCTCCGCGACCGTCCCAGTCATAGATCGGGACGATAGCGGGATGGGCCAGCTGCGCCGCAAGTTTTGCTTCGCGCCAGAACGCGGCGACAGCACGCGCATCGGTTGCAACGCGCGGATGCAGAACTTTCAATGCGACTTCACGTTCGAGCGAAAGATCGCGCGCGCGCCACACGTGTCCGAAGCTCCCCGAACCAAGTGATGAAAGCACTTCGTAATCATCTCCCAGCGCCCACCGGACTCTCGCTTCCTCCGACGTATGCGCGCGGCCGGAATCAAAATCGGGGTCGGGTACGGGCACGACGATGCTTCCGCGGCTGGCGTATCCACGGTCAGCGACTCGCAGGAAGGCAGCGATGGAAGGAAATCGCTCTTCCGGATCGGGCAACAGGGCCCGGTCCAGCGCCGTTGCCACACTGGCCGGACATTCCGGCCGAAGCCAGCTGACGGGGGGAATATCCGCCGAAGGTGGCTGCTCCCCGGTGAGCGCAGCAAAACAGGTCGCAGCAAGCTGCCACTGGTCGGTCGCGGGCGTGGGTGTCCATGTTGCACCTACCCACTCAGGAGGGACTGACCTCTGCACGCTGTCCACCCCGCCACCCACGTCGTGAAGCGTCGGCGAAATTCCCGCGGGCAAATCACCGCGGGGGATTGCCCATTGCCATTCCAGCAACCAGAGCCGTCCAGTTGGCGAAACCCAGATCGTGTCGGGAGTAAGTGCACCGTGTGACGTTCCGCTGTCATGCAGATATGACAACGTCGAACCGGCGCCGCGCAGGATCTGCAACACGTACGGGATCTCGGCTGCATGAAGCCGCGCAAGATGCGCTCGTGCGGATTCACCCGTCACCCATCGTCGCAGGTAGGCCGGTCCACGCCTGGCATCCCGTTCCCCCGCCCAGTAGTGATACGTGGTGGGAATCGCCGGATGATTGCGGTGGGCGAGATGCCGCGCTTCCGACATGAGCCAGTCCTCGTGCCCGCGGTCTGGTACAGTCACGAGAGAAAGGGATCGACCAAATCCGTCGATTACCTGCTGGTAGTGCCGCCGGTCGCCACTCAACCCCCGGGCTCCCCACTGCCATCCAGCAGGCAGTTGCCAACCGGCAATATGATTCGGCAACGCCGAAGGCTGACGCCCCGCGGGCGGCGTGCGTCGCGGACTGCTCACAGCGCGGCCTTTTGTAGCGTGATAGTTACGCGTGTGCCGCTGTTCACTTCGCTCGCAATATCGATAGTTGCCCCCCATGACTCGAGCAGTCGTCGGCTGATTGCAAGACCCAGCCCGCTGCCCGCCGTGCGCGTGGAAAAATGAGGCTCAAATACGCGAGGGAGAGAGGCCAGCGAAATTCCCGAGCCGTCATCGGAAACTTCAATGCAGAGCGTGCGCGTGCGCTCTGTGAGAACAACGGTAACGTTGCGCGCCCGCGCCAGCCGGGCGTTCTCGAAAACGTTCAGCAGAACTTCGCGTAGCTCATCGGTCCTTGCCTCGCCAAACACTGCTCCCTCCGCACCTTGCAGCGTCCACGATACATCTCCAATGCCGATTTTTTCGAGCCCAACGGCGCTGCGAAGAATCGCCGCGACATCGACGCACTCAGCGGCCGGCAGATCTGCGGGAGCACTTCCGTACCGGCTGAAAGCCCGGGCGATCTCGTCAAGACGGTCTATCTCCGACAGTATGCGTGTCACGTTCTCGTCCAGCACCCGGTCAAAATCGACTCGGTTATCAAGCCGCGCGCGTCGGAGATGCTGCACACCAAGCCGGATCGGGGTGAGAGGATTCTTGATTTCATGCGCGACCTGGCGTGCCATTTCGCCCCAAGCCAGAACTCGCTCCGCGCGTGCGACTTCGATTCGGCTCAACTCAAGGTCGCGCGCAAGTCTTTTGGCAGCGATGCCACTGAGCCAGAGCGCCGCAAGCCCGCCGGCGGCGGTGGCGAACAGGACCAGCATCGTGAGGTCACCCCGCCGTCGATCCAGTACCAGCTCGTCACCGCGCGCCGGAGCGGCGATAACGTATAGCTGGTTCAACCCCCCCGCGACAGCACGATATCCCCACAACGATTTTTCACTGCCGATTGACTGCTGCCACGAAGCATCGAGCTCACCGCCCCTCGCGATACTCCGATGCACCGGCCCGGGAAGCGTGAGACCAACAGGAGCAATCTGCTCGTATAATGGGTCGCTGCTGCTCTGCAACAATCCGCCCGCGTATGCAAACAAAGGCGTGCCGCCTACCCGCTCTGACGGGGAGCTGACCTGATAACGAGCAGACGCAGCGCTCAGCGTTTCTCGAACGAGCAGCTCCCGCACCTCACGGTCATCGGTTCGAAGCCGCCGATACGACCATGCACCAAACGCGATTGCAGGAACGACAAAGAACATGAATAGCGCCAGCGTCAACCGGCCACGGTAACTGTAAATCCACTTCCACGCCCGTCCGCGGACCCATCGGATGAACCCGCCCTCCGCCATCGCTCCCAGCGCCCACAGCAAGCCGGCGACCGCAATATTCAGTATCACCGTCAGACACGCACGCACGAACCTCGCGGGAACTGATCGCAGGTCGACCTCCGCTCGCGCACGGAGGGGACCACGGGAGGTTTTGATAAGCTGATCCCCCTGCCACTCGTCGCCGATCCTCCTCCACCTGACGACATCTTCCTGATCTGCCATCTGCATGGGAACCGGATCGATTGTCAGCGTATACGGCGCATCATTCTGGCCGCTATGCGCGAGGCCGAGTAACGCTGCAAACGGGTCGCTCGCAACCAGACGGGTTTTTGGCGACACGACCGCCGTGGTCACACCCCCCAGTGAATGCGGCGCAGCAAGAATCACCTGACGACCTGTAGGGCCGAGCGATTGGGCGATCACAGACACCTTTGTAAGCATCGCCTGTCCCACGGCCGCAACAACAGTGGTTTGGTTGTACAGCAAAGGCGCAATGTCGAGTTGTGCCGTCTGAACCGCAGACGAGCTCCAGGCGGCAAGCGACACCTGGAGTGCGGCCGGTGCGAGATCGGAATCGGCATAACGTTTGAGCAGGTCGGCTCGAGTGCCGGGCGAGTCAAAACCAGAGAGTTCGTCGCCGAACCGGCGCAGGAGATTCGCGGCTTCTCCATCCGCCTGCTGTAACCCCGCGATATCGCGCGTCGCGAGCGTCAGTCGCTGTCGGGTGGTGGTCTGCCAGACAATGAGGACTGCGACTGTGCCGGCAATCAGTGCCACAACCGATGCAACGCCAAGGTGCACCGTCGGCGCCTGCCCGCGCGCGAGCCGACCCAGCCACCACGCCGCAAGCCAGAACGAAAAAAGCAGGAGGAAAACCGGAATCTCCCAGATGAGCCACAGAAACGGGGTCGTACCGGTGGGAGTAAGAGCGACACCCGATGATGCGCTGACGCCCGCCAGAATTCCGATAGCAGCGAGTGCAACCGCCGTCACTGCCGCGAGGCCCCGCGGCAGCCGGATGCGCCGGGAGCGTATCAGCGCGAACGTCGTCAACGCGGCGATGATGCTCGACATCAGGACCGCACCCGCACTGGCCGTAAACGGGCCACCGTTGCGCAGGAAGTAATACGCGGGATCGAATGCGCGACTGACGTTGGAAAAGTTGTTCCAGGGCACCACGGCGATCATCACTGCCGCCACCGAAAGCGCAAAGATTCTCGTCCCGAGATGCCTTCGGTCTGTCCAGCACATCGCGAGAAACACCGCGAACGCCAGTCCGAGAAAAAGGGACCCGCGTGCCTGTAGCTTCGCCCTGCGGTCGAATTGCAGCACTTCCGGGGGTAAGGGCGTCGCGTCAACCCTGAGGAGCGGAGATCCCCGGCCGTCCCGGACAACTTCACCGGCCGCCACGTCCGACGCTCTGCCGAGGGAAAACGACTCGACCTGGTCGCGACCGTCGATGGACGCGTCCAGAGGCCGGCTCAGAACGTTCGCAGGCGGCTCGGCATGCAAGAGAGCAGTGGCCACAACACGCCGGCGCCCTCTGGTTACAGAAAAATTGAGAGCGGTATAAAACGCAGTCGAGGTAACGCTGGCGCCGTGGCTCGCTATCCTTGGATCGGTACGAAACTTTCCCGACCATGCGATGGGGACGCCGTTGTCGATGATGACGATTCCCCTTTCAGAATCAGCCGGCCCCGATGCCAGAAAATCAAACGCCGCGTCGGGGGATGCCGGGGCGCGGAGGGCCCTCAGCGCCACCTGGCGAATGTCTCGCTCTGCGCGCGCAATGCCTGTACGCAGCTGCTCGATCGCCATGGCACGCCGGCGCGCATCGACGCCCTGGAAATCCTGCGTCGCCGAAGAACTGCTGGCGCGGCTCCATTCACTGGCATAAGGTATGGAAGGGTCACGCAGCCAGAACGCCAGCAGCAGGATTGCGATTCCGACCGCAATGATGAAAACCCGCCCCCTCGGACTGTCCGTCACCACCTAATTCCGCTCCCGGTGCATGAAGCCAATATCACCACTTCCATCCCGCGGATCTGACAATCTGCATACTCCGACCGCCCCGCACGCTCCGCTAGTGCCCCTTCCGCAAAAGGCTCCGCTCCGTATCAAGGAGCTGATTCCGATGCAGATCGAGGCCGTCATCGCGGAAGATCCTCGGCTGATCATTCCAGTGGGCACGTGCGAGCAGCACGGGCCGCACCTTCCGCTCGGAGTCGCCACGATAATTGTCGAGCACCTCGCCGACGACCTTTCGGCCGAATATGGTGTGTTGCGCGCTCCTACCATCGAATACGGTGTCAACGTTGACACTGAAAGAGGGTTCATCGGAAATGCGTCCGTGCGCAAGAAGACTCTGCATCGATCCCTGAACGATTTGCTCGATTCATGGGAAGCGACGGGTTTCAGGGAGTTCATCCTGCTAACGGCGCACGGACATGATCCACATCAGGAAGCTTTGGCAACCGTCATCACTGCGGGGGCCCGCGTGCGCGTAGTGGATATCTTTGCTGTCAATCTTTCGGAATTGCTGGAAGGACAAATTGAAGCCATGCATGGCGACGAAGTGGATACGTCGATCATGATGTACCTGGCGCCTCACATGGTACACCATGAGCTCGCCAGGGACTACATGATGTCGCGGGAGGAGCTGCGGCGATACCGTCGGGGGACACTTAAGGTGCCCGGAGCCAGCGCGGGCTCGATCGGCCGCCCGTCCCTGGCGTCGGCAGAAAAAGGACGTGTGCTATACGAGCGCATCCGCTCCAGAATCAGCGACCGCATCTTCCTCGCACCGGCGCTGGCAGAGTGATGATTGTACTGAAACCGCGATTCACCCGCATTCGTATGGCCCCTTGACTCAACCACACAAATACCATGCAAAAACGCTTGTACTTCCTGCTGGCATTCATCGGACCGGCACTGGCCGGCGCACAGACACCTGCTGCGCCGCCAGCCACCCGTGCGACACTCACGCTGGCGGAAGCAGTCACTCTGGCGCGGCGGAATAACCCTGCACATCTGTCGACCATGAACAATCGCCGCGGTGCGGATGCGGCCGTTCGAAGCGCGTTCGGACAGTTGCTCCCGAGCGCGGACGCGAGCCTGAACGCACAGCGACAACAAGGCGGCCGCCAGATATTCAACGGCGGCAGTTTCGGTGCCAGCTCGGACGTGAATCAATCATCGTATCAGATCGGCGTTGGCTATCGACTAAACCGCGCCTCGCTGATAACCCCGAAGCTTCAGCGGGCAAATCGCGACGCAGTAGAGGCCGACATCACCGGCAGCCAGGAAGTGCTGCGAGGCCAGGTAACTCAGCAGTACCTCTCTGTGCTGCAGGCGCAGGACCGCGCTGATCTGCAGGACACGCTCCTGATCTCCACGCGCAACCAGGTGGTACTGGCGCAGGCGCGAGCGCTCGTTGGTTCGGGCACGGCCCTCGACGTACAACGGGCCGAGATCTCACTGGGTCAGCAGCAGGTGCAGGTGCTTCAGACACGGAATCAGATCGAGATCGAGAAGCTGAGACTGTTTCAGCTGCTGGGAGTGGAACAACCGTCGGACGTTGTTCTTACCAGCGAGTTTACGGTAACCATGGATCCCCCGCCGCTCGCTGAGCTTCTCGCGTCCGCGCGCGAGGCCAATCCGGTTGTGCTCGCATTGCGCTCTCGCGAGAGGGTCGCCGAACTCAACGTCAAGCGGGCCCGGGGCGAGTACTCGCCGACGCTGTTCATCAACACCGGTATCTCGGGCTACACCTACTCCTACGCCAATCCGAACTTTCTCATCAACCAGGCGCGGGGCGGAGCGGCCGAACAACGCGCATCGTGTATTCGCGCCGAGGAAGTCAGGGCGGCGTTGAACCTTCCAAACAATCTCGCGATGTGTGGCGCCATCGATTTCTCGGATGCCCAGGCAAGCGCGATGCGTCGCGAGAACAGCCAGTTTCCATTCCGTTTTCAGCCTTCGCCAAAGTCACTTTCCGCAAGTGTCTCACTCCCGTTGTTCGACGGTTTTGCACGTGAGCAGCGGGTGCAGGAAGCGCAGGCCGCGAGTTTTGACGCCCGCTACGGAGTGAGAGCTCGCGAGCTGGCAATTACCGCCGATGTCACCGCTGCGTACCTGACGCTCACCACCGCCGCAAAAACTGCTGCCCTTCAGGCGCAGAACTCGGCAAAGGCGAGACTTGAGCTCAAGTTCACGCAGGACCGTTATCGCAGCGGCGCAGTGAACTTCGTCGACGTCACTGACTCCCGTGCAGCGTACGAACGCGCGGAAAGCGACCGAATCAATGCGATCTTCGACTACCACAAGGCGTACGCAGCGCTCGAGAGCGCCGTCGGCCGTCCACTCAGATAAAGGAAGACAATGTCAAAGCGTAAAAAGTGGGGAGTCATTGGCGTCGTAGTGCTGATTGTCTCGGTCATTGGTGCCACAACTGCGGCAAAAGGCCGTAACAAGGCGACTGAAGTGAGAATCGAGGCGGTGGAAAAGCGCGACCTCGTGGCATCGGTCACTGCGAGCGGACAGGTGCAGCCGCACAACAAGGTGGACCTGAGCGCCGACATTACTGGCCGCGTGGTACGTCTGGCGGTGAGAGAGGGAGATGTGGTCACGAAAGGCCAGTTCCTTCTTGAAATCGACCCATCTCAGTATCGTGCGGCGGCAGAGCGCGCCGCAGCCGCGGTTGCCTCCAGCCGGTCGCAGGCCGCTACTGCCAGCCCTGGACTTGTTCAGGCGCGCCGTAACTACAATCGGATGCTTGAGCTCAAGAAGGCAAACCCCACCCTCGTATCGGATGAACAGGTGGAGCAGCTGAAAACCCAGGTCGAAGTGTCGCAGGCCCAGCTCGAGTCGGCGAACAACGGGATCGCACAGGCCCAGGCATCGTTCCGCGATGCACAAAGTCTCCTTGGCAAGACGACAATCGTCGCTCCAATGAGCGGCAAGGTGACGCGCCTGAATGTGCGCGAAGGCGAGACCGCAATCATGGGCACGCTCAACAAGGATGCGGCAACACTGCTCACAATCAGCGACATGAGCCTCCTCGAGACCAAGGTCAAGGTCGACGAGACCGATGTTTCGCGTATCCAGATCGGCGACTCGACCGTAATTCAGATCGATGCGTTCCCTGACACTACATTCGTCGGCCGCGTATCGGAGATTTCGAACAGCTCTATCAAGGCGGGTCTGGGCGGCGGCGGCAGCCCGGCTGATCAGGCGATCGATTATGAGGTCACCATTCAACTCATCAATACGCCGCCGGCGACAAGGCCTGACTTTTCGGCGACGGCCAAAATCATCACCGACACCCGCAACAGCGTGTTGTCGATACCGATCATCGCGCTCACCGTCCGCGAGGACTCCACCGCGAAGGCCGACACGGCGGGCATAACGCTGGCGAAGGCGGCACCGACGAAACAGGTCGGCAAACGCGACATCGAGGGCGTTTTTGTTGTTGCTGCCGACAACAAAGTGACGTTCCGCCCCGTAAAGGTGGGTATTGCCGGCGAGAAGTTCTTCGAAGTGATCAGCGGTCTGAAGAGCGGTGATCGCATCGTCGGCGGAACGTACCAGGCCATCCGCGATCTCAAGGATGGCAACCGGGTCAAAGAGAGCAAGCCGGATGATGGAAAGAAAGTACCGGCTGCAAAATCCTGATGAATACAACTGAAGAAGTACCGCTTAGCGTCACCGCCGAGCGCGAGGCCGTAACCCGGCGGGCAGGCGCGGCGCCGGAAAAAGACTGGGTTATCGTGACGCGCGGTCTCAAGCGCGAGTACGACATGGGGGGTGAAATCGTGCGCGCCCTGCGTGGTGTCGACGTCGCCATCCGCCGCAATGAATACGTTGCCATCATGGGTCCGTCGGGTTCCGGCAAGTCGACACTCATGAATCTGATCGGATGCCTCGACACACCCGACGCGGGCGAATACTGGCTGAGCGGCACCCTCGTGTCGTCCATGGCGGACGACGAGCTGGCGCGGGTGCGGAACAGGGAGATCGGATTCGTCTTCCAGACCTTCAACCTTCTGCCGCGTGCAACCGCGTTGCATAACGTCGAGCTTCCGCTCGTGTATGCAGGTGTTCCATCTGACGAAAGGCGCAGGCGCGCGAAGGAAGCCCTCGAGCGCGTACAGCTTGGCGACCGCATCACACACCGCCCCAACGAGCTCTCCGGGGGTCAAAGGCAGCGCGTAGCGATTGCGCGGGCACTCGTCAACGAACCCGCGATTCTGCTTGCCGACGAGCCCACCGGTAATCTCGACTCGACCACGTCGGAAGAGATCATGCGCGTGTTCGAGGGACTGGCGTCGCAGGGCCAGACGGTGATCATGGTCACTCACGAGCCGGACATCGCAGCGCATGCAAGGCGTGTGATCGTGTTACGTGACGGTCTCGTCGAGAGCGACGACCGCCGCGAGCGCTTCGCTGAGAAACAGGCGGCGCCGGTCCCATGCCCCTCGGTTGTGAAATAGTGCCCTTCATCGACGCTGTCAGGCTGGCACTGGCGCAGCTTCGTGTGCAAAAGCTCAAGAGTTTCTTCACCCTCCTTGGCGTCACCATCGGCGTCATGTTTCTCATTGCCGTAGTGTCGATCGTCGAAGGCATGAGCAGCTACATGGAGCACGATTTCGTCGGCAAGCTGGTGGGCGTAAACACCGTCACTCTGCGCACCCGGCCGGAGATCGGCGGTGATGTGAGCGAGTCCCAATGGCGGGAGATGCAGCGGTGGCCGCGCATCCTCATCAGCGACGTCGAACCTGTAATCAGCGCGCTGCCCGCTGGGACAATGTGGTCAGCCGAAGGCTACGATAACGTCCCGATGTCTTCGCAATGGTCGCGTCCGCAATCGCTCCAGGCGAGCGCAGTGGAAGGGGATTATTTCAAGATTCGTGAGATGAACGTCGCATCCGGCCGCCTGCTGTCGGTTCAGGAGATGGCGCTCGGCTCGACGGTGGTTGTGATCGGAGAAGAGATTGCGGAGCGCTTTTTCCCCAGACTCAATCCGCTCGGACGCTCGCTCAAGGTGGGCGGACTGCCGTATCAGGTTGTAGGCGTCGCGGAGTCGCAGGGGAGCATTTTCGGATTCTCCCTGGATCGCTTCGTCATTGCGCCATACAAGTCGCCGCTGCGCCATCACGTCAATCGTCCGAATGTGATCGATGCCGTAAAGATCAAGGTGCCTGGCGACGCCGACATGATCGAGGTTCAGGAGTCAATCCGGCAGACCATGCGCGGCAGGCATGGTCTGCGGCCTTCACAGCCTGACAATTTCGCGATCGAAACCTCGGAGTCGGCACTCAGCTTCTGGACGAGTATCAAGTCCAAGCTGGTACTTGCGGGGGTGGTCCTCCCCGCAATCGGGCTTGTCGTCGGCGCTATCGTCATCATGAACATCATGCTCGTCGCTGTCGCTGAACGAACGCGTGAGATCGGCATTCGAAAAGCACTCGGCGCCCGTCGCAGAGATATCATGTCGCAGTTCCTGGTGGAGGCGGCGACACTCAGCACCGTCGGCGCAGCCATCGGTATCGCGATCGGCATTTTTCTGTCTCAGCTGATTGCTGCCGTGTCACCGCTGCCGGCGACGATTGCTCCATGGTCGATCGTTGCGGGTGTCATTGTCGGCGCGGGCGTTGGAATCGTCGCGGGCATTTACCCGGCAAGTCGCGCGTCCAAGCTCGATCCCATCCTCGCGCTGAGGTCTGACTGATGGGTTTCTCCTCCTGGCTGTTCAATCTCACCGAAGGGGTGGGGATCGCGTTTGATGCCATCCGCGCAAACAAGGTCAGAGCCGCGCTCACGATTCTCGGCGTTGCTGTCGGTGTTTTCGTGGTCGTGACCTTGTCCGCCGCCGTACACGGCATCAACACCAGCGTCGCCAAGGATCTCGAGTCGGCAGGCCCCACCAGCTTTTTTGTTTTCCGGCGGCCGGTGAGCCTCAGCGAAATGTGTGACGGTACCGAAAACACCTGCCCGTCGCGCCGAAACCCGCCGATCACGCTGACTGAAGCAGAGGCAGTCGCGCGCCTCCCGGAGATCAAGGCGGTGACGAGCCACATTGGATGGAATGCCACCTACAAGTACAAGGACAAGGAAATTTCGCAGGGTGGGCTCGATGCCTACAGCGCCGGCTGGCTGCAGGCCGACGGTGGCGATATCGTGTCCGGCCGGAACTTCACGTACGCCGAGAACACCGCCGGCGCCCGGGTGATTGTTATCAACGACAAGATGGCGGAAAGGCTTTTCAAGGATTCCGACCCGCTGGACAAGTTCATCGATGTCACTGGCATTCCCTTCAAGGTCATCGGAATACACCACAATACCGGCAGCTTCCTGGGCAAACCGAGCTCGTCGGCCGCGGGCAACGATCCAAAGGCGATGATTCCGCTCGAGACCGGGCGCCGCCAGCTCGGCATGCAGCTGCGACGTCTGGATCTCACGATAAGGCCGCATGAATCGGTTCAGCGCGACCAGGCGATCGATGCGGTCACTTCCACGCTTCGCGGTCAGCGTGGCCTCAAGCCGAGCGCCCCTGACAACTTCGCGATCATGACTTCGGACGGGTTGCTTGCGATCTATGACGGCTTCTTTGGAGTGTTCTTCATCGTCATGATTGCATTGTCCGCCGTAGGCCTGCTTGTGGGCGGGGTTGGGGTAATTGCGATCATGATGATCAGCGTGACGGAGCGGACACGCGAGATTGGCGTGCGCAAGGCGCTCGGTGCCACCCGACGGACGATTCTTTGGCAGTTTCTTGTAGAGGCCGCGACGCTTACCTGTGTAGGCGCGAGCATCGGATTGATCGCGGGTTCTGCGGTGGCGTTTCTCATCAACCGGTTCACGCCGGTGCCAGCATCGACCCCGCCGATGGCAATCGTCGCTGCCCTGGCGGTGAGCGCCTTTACTGGTATCGTCTTCGGCATGCTGCCGGCGGCAAAGGCTTCCCGGCTCGATCCAGTCGAGGCGCTGCGTTACGAGTGACGAAGCGGGCCGCGATTGCGGCTTCCCTGTTGTAGCGTCAGATCGGCTTCCATCTTTGGGCAATGCGATTCACCGATGTGATCCTCGCCGCGATCGGTGAAATTCGAGCTAACAAACTGAGATCGTTTTTTACCCTCCTCGGCATCATCGTTTCGGTCACATTCCTCGTCGCTGTGGTCGCCATCATCCAGGGCATGAACGCGTATGTGACTGAGAATCTGGCGGGCGCTCTGATCGGCCAGAATTCGTTTCAGGTCCGGCGCTCGCCGTTGCAGGTAGGGTTATTCGATGACGAGGAGTACCGGCGCATCCAGAAACGGCCGCGGATTACCGAGGATGATGCAAAAGCCGTCATCGACGCCGTGCCAAACGCAGTGGCCGTCAGCCTTCAGTCCGGATGGCCTACGCCAATGGCTGACGTTGCCTGGAGTGACCGCACCCTTGGCGACGTTGCCGTGTTTGGCGTCACTGCTCCCTACCAGGTAGTTCAGGATTACTCATTCGCCAGCGGTCGTCCGCTTTCCGACCTCGACGTTCGCGAGCGGCGCCCGGTTGCAGTCGTCGGTGCAGATGTCGCCGAAAAGCTGTTTGAGCAGACAAACCCGGTTGGCCGGGATATCCGCATCCACGGCTCTCACTTTACCGTAATAGGCGTGGTTGCCAGGAAGGGGCGCGTGCTGGGACAATCCTTCGATGGCTTTGCGCTGCTACCACTCACCACGTTTGAATCGCTCTACGGCCGCCGGAAGACAACGACGGTATCGGTGAAAATGGCTTCCGCTGACGACGTTGCCGGGGGGATGGCACTGGCGGATGGCGCCATGCGTATGGCTCACCGACTGCGGCCCGGACAGGAGAGCGACTACACGATCGAAACCGCCGACGCTCTCGTCGCTTTCTGGCGAAACCTCACGCGGATTCTGTTTGCCGTCATTCCAGCAATGGTTGCCATCGGCATCGTTGTCGGAGGAATTGTCATAATGAATATCATGTTGATGTCGGTGAGCGAGCGCACGCGCGAGATCGGCGTTCGAAAAGCGCTTGGTGCAACGCGCCGCGATATCAGGCGCCAGTTTCTGGCGGAGGCAATCGTGCTCGCGACGGCGGGTGGCTTGATGGGCGTCGCCGCTGGGTGGGGGTTGGCAACGCTGATTGCGTTTGCGTCGCCGTTGCCGGCTCGCATCAGCACTTGGTCGGTTTCACTCGCGCTCGCGCTGGGTGCCGGCGTGGGGGTGATATTCGGCGTCTATCCGGCCTCGCGTGCGGCGAGGCTCGATCCTATCGCAGCCCTTCGCGCCGAGTGATGATCGCTCTGAATATTCGCAGCAATGTAGTCGTCGCGCTCGACACCCTCCGCGCCAACACGCTGAGATCGGGACTGACAATTCTCGGCGTCGTAATCGGCGTCGCCACCGTGATGATGATGGCCGCGATCGTCCAGGGGATCAAGGACCAGATAGTTCGAACGCTCGAAATTGCCGGACCGACGACCTTCTATGTGGTGAAGGCGTTTTCCCAGACGCCGGTCGATCCGAATAATCTGCCGGCGTACATCCGTATCCGGCCAGACCTGTCCGATGCCGAAGCGCAGCGCATCCGCGAGCTGCCTGAAGTAGCGTATTCCGCAATCTGGGGTCAGGCGCAGGGGCGTTTAGAATACAAAGGTGAGCGCACTCAGAATCTCATGATTCAGGGGGCCGACGAAGGATTCGTCGAGATTCAGGGCGGTGACCTCGTTGACGGACGATGGTTCACACGGCCGGAACTTGGCAGTGGCGCCGCGGTGGCGGTACTCGAGGAGGATGCGGCGCGGAAAGTATTCGGACGCGAGAATCCTGTCGGCAAATCGCTCCGTGTGGGAGGACGTCCGGCGCAGGTGATCGGCATTTACCAGAAAGCAGGCAACATTTTCGAGCCGCCCGGCCAGAACATCGGTGCAATCATTCCTTATCAGATGCTCGATCACCAGTTCCAGCTCGACAAGACGAACGCGGTGTTCATCCCGGTAAAGCCCAGGAAAGGAGTGACCGCCGCCCGCGCCCACGAAGCGGTGACGATCGCGCTGCGGGAGATGCGCCGGCTGAGGCCCGCTGACCTCAACAGTTTCGACCTGATCACTCAGGATCAGATTCTCGACACGTTCAACAAGATCACCGGGGTATTTTTTCTGGTCATGATCGTGCTTTCCAGTGTCGGCCTGATGGTCGGCGGAATCGGCGTGATGGCGATCATGATGGTGTCGGTCACTAATCGCACGCGTGAGATTGGCGTTCGCAAAGCGCTGGGCGCGACGCAGCGTGAGATACTGCTGCAGTTCCTCGTCGAGGCGGCCACGCTCACGGGTATCGGAGGGATTATCGGGATCGTCGTCGGGCTGTCGCTCGGGAAGCTGGTGACCGCGTTCATGGGCATCGACGCAGGAGTTCCAGTTACGCTTACCGTCGTCGCGGTAACGGTGTCGGTGGGAATCGGCATCGTCTTTGGCATGGTACCGGCGAGGCGGGCAGCACGTCTCGATCCAATCGAGGCATTGCGGCACGAGTAGCTCGCGTTCTCCACCACTCGAGTAAAGCACATGCTGGCCGCGACAAGTGAAGCGCGTCCATTCCGCCCCCGCTATATTCGCTCGCATGCCAAAGGTAGACATCCTCGCGATCGGTCCGCACCGGGATGACGTCGAGCTGACCTGCGGAGGCACGCTCATTCGCGCGGCGATGCTCGGACGGCGGACGGCAATCATCGATCTCACAGCCGGAGAGTTGGGAACCCGTGGATCCGCTGAGATTCGTGGAGAGGAAGCATCGAAGGCTGCGGAAATTCTGGGAGTAACTGCTCGTGAAAACCTCGGTCTACCGGACGCCGGCATCGTCAACTCTCCGGAGACGAGAGCACTGCTGGCAGTTGCCATCAGGCGATTCGCTCCGGCCGTCGTAATCGCTCCGTCGGTCAATGGCCGGCATCCGGACCATGCGGCGACGGCGGCGCTCGTCAGGGACGCCTGCTTCATCGCCGGGCTCCAGAAAATCGAGCCGGACACTCCGGCGCACCGTCCAAGGAAGGTCGTGCATTCACTGGCTTACCGCGAAGACTCCGTCAAACCCACTTTTGTCGTCGACATCACGGATGCATTCGAACGAAAACTGGAGGCTATCAAGTGTTATTCCTCACAGTTCGATGACGCCGTTCAGGCGGGTGAAGTATATCCGAACGGCGAACCCCTCTACGACATCATCCGGCATCAGGCAGCGCACTACGGGTCTCTGATCCGGACAAAGTATGGTGAACCGTTTTTCACCAGCGAGACAATGCGCTGCGACGACATTGCCGCACTCGAGGTGTCTACGTTTTGAGCGAATCAGAAGTCACCTACGGGTCATATCTCGCCCTGGATGAGCTGCTATCGCTTCAGCGCCTTCGGTCCAGCCCGGAGCATCCCGATGAGTTGTTGTTCATCGTCGTTCACCAGGCGAGCGAGTTGTGGTTCAAGTTGATACTGCACGAGTTGAGCGGTCTCAACGACCGGTTCGATGCGAACGATACCCTTGGAGGATTGACATCCATCAGGAGAGTGAACGCGCTCGTTCGCATCGTCACGTCGCAGCTCTCAGCGCTGGAAACGCTGCCGCCACAACACTTCGCCCAGTTTCGCGGATACCTTGGCACTTCCAGCGGGTCACAGAGCGGGCAGTTTCGGGCAATCGAGGCTGTGTCTGGCCTGCGCGATCCACATTTCATCCAGGTTCTGGAAGACCACGGTGGCATTCCGCCAATCGTCCAGCGCGCACTTGAGCGGCCGCCGCTTCAGACGCAATTCATCAATCTGATCACCGCCAGCGGGGCAACACTGGCGGACATCTACGCCGACGAGCAACATCGTCCCATGCAGATGCTCGCAGAAGGCCTGCTGGAGTATGAACAGGGGTTCGCAATGTGGCGGTTTCTTCACGTCCAGCTTGTCGAACGGATCATCGGCCCTGATGTCGGAGGTACCGGGGGAACACTTGGCGCGCGGTATCTGCAGCGTACCATATCGCAGAAATTCTTCCCCGATCTCTGGGCGATTCGCGGCGGTTTTTACAAGGGTTAGCTCGCTGCCGGTGCCGAGTCTCGCCCCTTCACCGCCGCCGGTTTAGCTTTTTTAGCATGAGTGCCCCGCGGATATATCTCGACCATGCAGCTACGACACCGGTGCGACGCGAGGTTGCGGAAGCAATGCAGCCTTTCTTTGGTGCATGTTTTGGTAATCCCTCGAGCTCCCACCACTGGGGTCGCGAAGCCCGCGTCGCGCTCGACGAGGCGCGCGAACGCGTGGCTGGCTGCCTGGGTGCGCATGCAGATGAGATATGCTTTACATCCGGCGGAACCGAAGGCGGCAACCTCGCGATTCTTGGCGCGTGGCGCTTGCGTCGCCCAGAGGGACGAAACGCAATTGCAACGACGCCGATCGAACACAAGGCGATCCTCGGCGCCGCGCATCAGGCTGTGCGCGAGGGCGCGGAAGAGCGGTTCGTTGCTGTTGACCAGAACGGTGTAGTCAGCGATGCGTCGTTTGATGCGGCCGTCCGCGATGACGTTGCCATCTGTTCAGTGATGTGGGTCAACAACGAAACCGGCACCATTCAGCCGATCGCGCGACTTGCCGACCGTGCTGCCGGGAGGGGAACGCTCATGCACACCGACGCGGTCCAGGCATTCGGGAAGGTGTCGATCGATTCCCGGACTCAACGATTCGATGTGCTGTCGATATCCGGTCACAAGATTGGTGCGCCCAAGGGGATTGGTGCCGTTTTCATACGGCGTAGCACCAAACTCGAGCCGCTGATGCACGGTGGCCTTCAGAATCGCGGCCGGCGACCGGGGACTGAGAACGTTGCCTTCGCCGTCGGTCTTGCTGAAGCGGCCGAAATCACTCTTGCCGAACAGGAAAGCGAAAGTGCGCGACTTCTGGCAATGCGTGACGCGCTCGAACGGGCCATCCTGGAACGCATACCCGACGCCGTCATTCACGGGCGGAACGCTGATCGCGCGCACCATATCGTAAGCGTGTCGGTCCCCGGCACTGACAGCGAGTCGCTGCTCATGGCGCTCGACCTCCAGGGCATCGCCGCATCTGGCGGATCTGCCTGTCAGAGCGGAAGTATCTCGCCTTCGCATGTGTTGCTTGCAATGGGGGTGCAGCCAGGCCTGGCCGGTGCGGCCATACGGATGAGCCTTGGCGCACTGACCACTGATGCGTGCGTCGCTCGCGTCGCGGAAGTGTTTCCCGCCCTTGTCGACAAGGCGCGGCGCGTGTCTGGGAGTGGACAATGAGCGATCGCGTTCTTGTGGCAATGTCGGGCGGCGTCGATTCGTCGGTGGCTGCTGCGCTGCTCGTCGCGCAGGGGTACGATGTCGTTGGCGCGACCATGAAGCTCTTCTGCCATGGGGAAGACGTCCCCGACCGGCCGTGCTGTTCTCTCGATTCAGTCAATGATGCGCGCCGGGTGTGCGAGAAGCTCGGCGTGCCTCATTACGTCATCAATCTCGAGACAAAGTTCGGTCATGACGTGATCGATGATTTTGTCGACGAGTACGCCCGCGGTCGCACCCCCATTCCATGCGTCCGCTGTAACACGTTTACGAAGTTTCGCGATCTTGTGAAAAAAGCAGACGCAATCGACGCTCGGTGGATTGCCACTGGCCATTACGCCCGGGTCGGTAATGGCGTCCTGAGCCGAGGGCGCGACGACAACAAGGACCAGACCTATTTCCTTTGGGGAATCGATCGCGCGGTTCTCTCGCGAATGCTTTTGCCAATTGGGGAGTCGACAAAGGCCGAAACGCGCGAGCTTGCCAGAACGCTCGGGTTATCACTCGTAGCCGACAAGCCGGAGAGCCAGGAAATCTGTTTTGTTCCCGATGGCGACTACGTTCGCATTCTGCGTGAGAAGCTCGGTGACGATGCTCCAGCGCTGACCCGCGGGCCGGTAGTGACTTCCGATGGCCGTCAGGTTGGCGAGCACGACGGCTTCGCGCGCTACACCGTCGGCCAGCGCCGCGGTCTGCCCGGCGGCTTCCGCATTCCGATGTATGTTATTGCGATCCGGCCCGCCGACCGCGCTGTGGTTATCGGACCGCGCGACGAGCTTCTGGGTCGCGGAATAATCGCGCGGCAGGTGAACTGGCTCGTCGATGAGCCACCCTGCGGGTCATCCGTTCTCGTACGCGTGCGGCATCGCGCATCGCTCGCAGCAGGGGTGCTCATCAGAGCGGGGACAGACGAAATCGAGATTGCCCTCGAGGAGGCGGTGTCTGCTATTTCGCCAGGCCAGTCAGTAGTGCTTTACGACGGCGAACGCGTGCTGGGGGGCGCTTTCATCGAAGCTGTGCCAGGTAATGTGCGCTTTCGCTCACCCTTGCCCATTCTCGCTGCCTGATCCGGAAGCACTGCTCCTCTGTTCAATTGCCCCTGTAGACCAGAAAGGGATTGAGCGGCGTGCCCTTCCACCATTCCTTCACGTTATCGCTCCGGGTAATCGCGAAGTGCAGATGGGGACCAGCCGGCTGCGCATTGCCGGTGGTGCCGACGAACCCGATGACATCGCCACGTTTCACAATCGCTCCTTCGGCGAGACCCGGGCGATATGAGTCAAGATGCCCGTAAAGAAAGATGTAGCGGCTCGTCACATCGGTTGCGTACACGGTGAGGCCGCCCGCCTTGCTGTTGTGCAGCTTGAGAATCCTGCCATCAGTTGTCGCGACCACGGGCGTGTTCCGCGCGGCCATGATGTCGATGGCATTGTGACGGCGCGTTTGCCCGCGGGCATCATCGAAGCTGTCGACAAGCTTTTCTTTTGCGATGCCCGTGACGGGAATTACCGGAGATTTGGCGCGAAGCGCGGCGACGTCGGATGGTACGACGGCGGGAAATGATGATCCTGCGGTGCCGGGCGTGGAAAGCGCAGCGGGTGGCGTTGGCGGCAGTCCGGTCCCGGGCGGCGCCATACCCGTTATCGATGCGACGCCAGAATTCGGAGATACCGCCGCGGTATCGGGGGAGACCGTCGTCAAGCTCTCTGCACGGGCGGTGGCCGCCGGACCCCCCGTGTCGACTACGATTGTCGTATCGCCACGGCGCGCGAGCGTGATGCCCGTCTCGCCCGTGTTCGGCTTCGTCGAGTAGACGAGACCAAGCAGGAAAGCGCCGGCGAATGTCGCGACGATGGCACGTTCTCCGGGATCCCTAATACTTCATGTCTCCGGCGGCGGCAAACTCTTTCATGATCCGCTCCTGTTCCTCGGAAAGTTTATCGGGCGCTTCGATCCTTACTTCGACGATGAGATCTCCCCTGAGGGTGCCCTTCTCTATTCCCTGACCACGCACCTTGAAACGCTTGCCCGAAGCCGTGCCAGGCGGAATGCGAACCAGCACCTGCTTGCCATCGAGAGATGTGACCTTGACCTTCGATCCCAGGGTGGCCTGCGCAATGTTGAGCGGCAACGGGGCAACCACATCCAGCCCTTCGCGTTGGAAGAACTTGTCCGCCTTGACGCTGAATGTGATCAGAAGATCGCCCGGGGGGCCGTTGCTCGAGCCTTTTCCGCCCTGGCCCTTCAATCTGATCTTGGATCCGGTGTCAATGCCGGCCGGTACGGAAATCAGCACTTTCTTGCGCGTGCGCACATCGCCGGCACCATTGCACGTCGGACAGCGCTGGGACGGAACCTGACCGCGGCCAAGGCAGAGCGGACACGGCCGGTTGACCGCAAACCCTCCCTGTCCAAACGAGACAACACCACGACCTGAACATTCAGGACAGACCCTCATCGTGGCACCCACAGCGCCCCCGTTGCCACGACACGTCGAGCATTCCTCGGTCACTTCGAGATCTATTGGCACCTTCGCACCGCGGGCGGCGGTACGAAATGGAATCTCCAGCTGGGTTTCGACGTTCTGCCCACGCTGCGGACCGGACGGCCTGGCCCCGCCACGCGCACCGCCGAAAATCGAACCAAAGAGATCACCCAGGCCGCCCAGCCCCCCAATATCGAAATCCTGGAAGTTCGGGTTGCCTGCACCCGGCGGAGCACCCGCCGTCCTGCTCGAGTACCCACCGCGCGGCGAGCCAGCGCCACCGAAGCCACTGAACGCACCGAGGCGGCGCATCTCATCATACTGTCTGCGCTTGGCGGCGTCGCCGAGAACGTTGTTAGCCTCCGAGATTTCCTTGAATCGCTCCGCTGCCTTGGGATCGTTGGCATTGGCATCGGGATGAAAACGTTTCGCGAGCTTGCGGTAGGCCTTTTTAACCTCGTCCTGCGAAGCGGTGGATGGCACGCCCATCACCGCATAGAAATCCTTTGTCTGAGCCATGAAACGACTGGCTCTTCAGCTCAGGCCGCTGTGCTGCCTGACCACTACGCGCGCGGGGCGAAGGAGCTGTCCCTTGAAAGTGTACCCAACCTGGAAAACCCGCGAAACAGTGCCGTCTTCGGCGTCAGTGGCTGCGGGGTCGGTGCTGACGGCCTCGTGCATGGCCGGGTCGAATAGCTCGCCAACGGGATTGACCGTGTCGAGCCCAGCACTCCGAAGTGACTTGGCGAGCTTTTTCTCAACCATTTCAACCCCTTCGACCAACATCGCGGCATCGGTGGTGACTGGATCGACGTGCGCGAAACGGGCGATGTCGTCGAGGGGATCGAGAATTGTCTTGACGAGATCCGCCTGCCCTCTTGCCTCGGATTCGATCATGCCCTTCATCATCCGCTTGCGGAAATTGTCGAACTCGGCGACAAGTCTCAGGTTCTTGTCTCGCTCGAGCGTCAGATCGCGCTGAAGCTGCGACAGGAGATCATCGCCCGCATCGTCAGTTGCCACAGCTTCACCGACGCCCTGCATGACTTCTTCGCCAAGCAGAACTTCACCGTCGGCGAACGTGTCGGTCAGCGCGTCGGTGTCACTGTCCTCAGCTCGTCCGTCTCTCATGTCGCGTCTGTTCCTGGCCATTTCTCAATTTAACCTGTTTTCAGTGCATGCCGAACCGTTTCCAGCGCGGCCTGCGCCGCACGCTGGCGAATTTCCTCGCGGCTTCCGAACGATTGCCTGCAGTACGACTGCACTGTCGGCCCGTCGACAGCAATCCAGATGGTTCCGACCGGCTTTTCCGGAGACCCCCCGCCGGGTCCTGCTACCCCGGTTATGGCAATCCCGATTTCGGCCGCGAATCGCAACCGGACTTCTCTGGCCATCGTCCTGGCCACTGCCTCACTCACCGCACCATGCCTGGCGAGATCCTCATCGCGTACGCCCAGCAGCTCAGTTTTCACCGAGTTATCGTACGCGATCACGCCGCCAACGAAGACGTCACTGGACCCGGGTATCGACGTAATCCGCGCACCAAGCATGCCGCCCGTGCAACTCTCGGCGACAGCGATTCGCAGTCCTTTCTCGCGACAGAGATCGAGAACGACCGCCGCCAGGTCTGTGTCATCAACTCCATACACGTACTGTCCGACTGCCGCGCGAAGTTTCAATGCTCCGGCACTCAGCGCACTCTCTGCCGCATCTGCGTCGAGGTCGCGACTCGTCAGCCGCAGATCGACGCCTTCGACGCCCGGGAGAAAAGCCAGCGCGAGTCCATCCACGCCCCTCCCCAGCGCGCCAAGCTTATCGGCAAGTGTCGATTCGGCGACACCGGTCGTTCGAAGTGTACGCGATTGAATCACCGACGGCGTGCGCCCTTCGAGCGCCGCAGCGCGTTCGCGCACTCGTGGCAACAACTCGGTGCGCAGCATCTCCCGCATCTCCCGCGGAACACCAGGCAACATCGCCGTCCACAACCCGCGATCATCCTCGAGCCAGATGCCCGGCGCCGTGCCATGATGGTTGGTAAGGATGGCGGCCCCCTCGGGAACCATTGCCTGAACAAGATTCGACTCTGGCATGTCGCCGTCTCTTCTCAACAGCGCCCACCGCTCCCTCAGCCGCCGCACCAGCCCGTCGTTGAGCGTCAGCCTCCGTCCGAAGAGCGCAGCAATCGAAGCCTTCGTCAAGTCGTCACTGGTCGGGCCAAGTCCGCCGGTGGTTACGACGGCCCCCGTCCGCCCGAGGGCATCGCTAACCGCAGAAACAATCATATCGGCGGTGTCACCCACCGTCGTACGGCGGACGATTTCAACGCCGACAGCCGCCAGCTCGCGCGCGACGTGCGCCGCGTTGGTGTCGATCGTGAAGCCGAGAAGCAGCTCGTCGCCAATCGTGACGATTTCTATCCGCACGTTCAGACGGCGAGTACGTGGTGGTACCGCTTCATGTACAGGAACAGCGAGTACAGCGTGAGAATCAGGGCCGCGATCATTGTCACCGTGCCGACAGACCCGTTGAAATAAGCGAATGCCCGCCATTGATCGCCATCCCAGCCCCTGGCCGCGGCAAGGCTTGCCGCGAAAAACCAGAAATACGCCGCTCCCACCCACACCGACTGAAATCCTGTTTTCCATTTGGCTGGCCCGATCGCCGAGATCACGACTCCGCGCCGGGCGGCAAGGTGACGGAAAGCAGTCATGAACAGTTCTCTTCCCACTACGATCGCGACGATCCACCAGGGAAGACCAACGATGCCAACCGGCGTAAGAAAGGGAAAGCCATGCGCTGAGCGAAGTGCTTCCTGCGTGGGTGCCAGTGGGTCGCCGGCAGGCGACATCAGGATGAACATTGGAATCAGTGTTGCGAACAGCAGCAGTTTGTCGGCGAGCGGATCGAGGAGGCTGCCGAGGTCCGTTACGAGATTCCGTGTGCGCGCGAGCTTGCCATCGTAATAGTCGGATACGGCAGCAACGATGTAGATCACGAATGCCGCGAGTCTGACCGCTGGCGATGTAATGAACGGCAAAACCGCAATCAGCGGCGCTACGAGAATCCTGCCGACCGTGAGCGCGTTCGGAAGGTTCAGCTGGCTCGGTCGGCTCAGGCGAGCTCCTTTAGCACCAGCTTGCTGACGGCCTTGAGCGTGTCGAATACTCCATCTCCCTCGATCGCGATGCCCTCAAAATAGGAGACACGCTCGACCCAGTCGCCCCCCGGCAGCTGATCGACGAGGTTTTCCTCCGAATGGTAGGGATCGGGAATGATCCTCGCCTTTGCCGGTTCCGCCGGTTCCCACCCCGGATTCAGTGCCGACTGGAGCTCGCCGACCGGCGCCGCATTCGGCAGGTCACGCTTGTTGTATTGAATGACGAATGGCATTCGGGTGAGGTCGTATCCGTATTCTGCCACGTTGTCATAAAGATTCTGCATCGACTCGAGATTGGCCTCCATCCGCTCGACCTGCGAATCGGCGACAAAGACAATTCCATCGACGTTCTTCAGAATCAGCTTGCGGCTGGCGTTGTAGTAGACCTGACCGGGCACTGTGTGGAGATGGAATCGCGTGTTGAAGCCGCGGATTGTCCCGAGGTCGACGGGGAGAAAATCGAAGAACAGCGTGCGTTCTGTCTCGGTAGCGAGCGAGATCAGCTTTCCCCGCGTATCCGGCTTTACCTTGCCGTATATATGCTCGAGATTCGTCGTCTTGCCACCAAGGCCCGGGCCGTAGTAGACGATCTTGCAATTGATCTCTCGCGCCGCGTAGTTGATCATCGACATGGCCGTTCTCTCCTTACCAGTTGAACAGCTCGTCGGTCTCATCGCGGGCGCCGGCGAGGATGTTCGGCTGCGTGTTGCCGCTTTCGCGGGCGCGCGTGAAGGCTCGATCCAGATGCGCGGTCAGCTCTTCAACGACCGGTTTCATTTTGAGCCGGACCAGTCCGATCGGAGTGCGGGTATCGAAGAGGACAACGAGAATCAGCCGCCGGGCTACGTCGGCCACAGACATCGACTCCTTTTCTCCCTGATGAAAAAGCGTCGTGAAGTCCGTTTCGCCAATGAGACGAGCCAGCTGGTCGTTCGCGCTGAAATCGGCGGCTGTCAGCGTAGCGAAAACCGTGGGATCGAATGTCAGGGCCTGGCCGACCGTCGTGATCAACTGTCCCGACCGGTCCACGATAAGCGCAGAGTGCGCGCCGGTTTCGGCCAGGCACCGCAGCACGGTGGCTGTATGCCGCCAAGGTCTTCTTCGTCGAATGACCAGCTCGCTGAGCCAGGTTGCATCGCGTCTAGGGTAACGATGCTTCGACGCGCCGCATCAGCGCGACGCCACGCTGCCGGAGCGCAGGGCTTCGTTCCCACGCGATATACTCGCGAAGCAAACGCGCTGTGCCAACTGACGGGCGAGTGCGCAGAAAGCTGAGCGCGCCGAGTCGTCGCAGGGGATGACGGCTGAACAGATCGTGCTGAAACTCCCGCTGAATGCGGCTCCACACGAGCGCACCAAGCGTCAGGCCTCCAAAAAACCCCAGCGCGGCAAACGAGCCATTACGGCGATCAATCACATCGCCCGCCGTGCGGACAGTGCTTGTGCAATCGTCACTCCGTCAGCGTATTCGAGATCTCCACCTACCGGGAGCCCGCGCGCTATGCGCGTAACCACGAGATGGAACGGGGATAACTTGCGCTGAACGTACAATGCCGTGGCCTCGCCCTCAATGCTTGGGTTTGTCGCGAGAATCACTTCACGCACCAGGCCTCCCGAAACACGCTGCTCCAGCTGCGGAATCGTGAGGTCGTCGGGCCCGATCCCATCGAGCGGCGACAGGCGTCCACCCAGAACGTGATAAACCCCGCGAAATTCGCCGGCCCGCTCGATCGCACCGATGTCCGCCGCATCTTCCACAGTACAGATCGTCGCATTGTCCCGCCGTACATCGCTGCAGATCGAGCAGACATCCTCCTCGGTAAGATTGAAACAGCGGGTGCATGCACGCACCCGCTCCAGCGTAGCCAGCGCCGCCGCCAGCCGGCTGACATGCTCCGTCGGCTGCTTGAGAAGATGGTATGTAAGACGCAACGCCGTCTTTCGACCTATGCCCGGCAGTCGGGCCAGCTCGGTCGTAAGCGTCTCGATTGCCGACACTCAGAACGGCAGTTTGAACGGCAACGCCATGCCACCGGTGAGCTTGGACATCTCCTGCTTTGCAAGGTCCGCCGATTTCTGCTGTGCATCCCTCAAGGCCACCAACAACAGATCCTCGAGCATTTCGACATCGGATGCGCTCACAATAGACGGATCAACCCTCACCTTCGTAATCTGGCCCTTGCCGTCGGCTTCGACGTTTACCATACCGCCCCCTGAGCTGCCGGACACCGACATATTCTGCAGCTCGTCCTGGATCTTTTCGAGTCGGCCCTGCATCTGCTGAGCCTGCTCCAGGATTTTGGTGAAATCGGCCATGTGTTCTCTTCGGTTGTAGGTTCTTGTCAGTCGAGCAATTCGAGGTCGAGGGCATCGACAGCGGCGTCGAGCACCGGATCCTGTGCACGCAATGACTGCAGACGCTCGGCGATCACCGATTCCGTGGTGAGCCTCGGAGTTGAAGCGTCGCCTGCGGTCTGGTTGAAGCCATGCTTCCAGTTGCCGGACGGTGTGAACGGGGGCGTGGTCGACTTCGGCATATCCGAAGCGGACCCATCCGCGGCCGGCATACCCGAAGCTGAGGTAAGCTCGGTCGGAGACTCCTGTACACTGCGTCGCGGAGGGGGCTGCTCACTGCTGACTGAACTGTCGCGACGGCGCGCCGGCCGCGCTGCCGGCGACGCCGGTGGCGTCGGCCCGCTCAGCCCCTTCAACACTTCCTCCAGAGAAACTGACCGATCGAGCAGCGCAAAGCGCACGAGAAGCATCTCGACGAGAAGCTGCTGCTGCGAGCTCCGGCGAAACTGGATTTCCATGCCGTTCAGCATCGACAACATGCGCAACAGATCGCCCGCGGAAAAGTCGGACTTGCGCATCTCGAGAGCTGCTCGGGCACGTGAGCTCAACCCCTCTATCGATCCCTCCAGCACTACCGCCAGCTGAGCCCGGAGCATGTCGGAAAGGCCGGAGAGGAAAAGACCAAAATCGACGCCCGAATTCGCAAGTCGCCCCGTAACCCCGAACACGTCGCCTGCCCGGCGGCCGGCAACAAGCTCGAGAACCGCCAGGTATTCGTCTTCAGGGACAAGGCCGAGAGCAGTGCGAACGCGATCGGCTGTCATTCCGCCATCGCCGATCGATATCACCTGGTCCGTGAGACTCAACGCATCTCTCATAGAGCCGTCGGCTGCACGGGCGATTATGGCCAGCGCCTCAGGAGCCGCCGGAATGTTTTCTTCCGCGAGGATAGATTCGAGACGTTTGATGATTTCTGCTGCACCGATCCGCTTCAGATCGAATCGCTGCAACCGGCTCAATACCGGCGCTGCCGACTGCGCGATTTTCTGGGGTTCAGTAGTCGCAAACACGAACACCACGCGCGACGGCGGTTCTTCCAGGATCTTGAGCAGCGCATTCCATGCTTCTCTAGTGAGCATATGCGCTTCATCGACGATGTAGACCTTGTACCGATCATCCCCGGATGGCGCGTACATCGCGCGTTCGCGAAGGTCACGGGCGTCGTCGACGCCGCGGTTCGATGCCGCATCGATCTCGACTACGTCGAGGCTCGAACTGCCGCTCCAGATGCGTTTGCAGGAAACACATTCGCCGCATGGCTCCCCGTCCGCCTGCTTGTTGTCGCAGTTGAGCGCCATCGCCAGCACGCGGGCGAGCGTTGTCTTCCCCACGCCTCTCGGCCCGCAGAGCAGGTAGCCATGAGCCACCCGTCCGCGCGCAATCGCACCCTTGAGCGTGTTGGACACATGCGACTGCACGGCCACGCCGGCGAAGTTTCGAGGTCGGTATTTACGGGCGAGTGCGAGCGACATTAGGGAGGGAAAATACCCCAGGCCTGACGGAGCAACAGAAGACACCGCATGCCGCTGCTACCTTCGGGGTCCTGACGGAGTTAGTGGGCTTTCGCCCTCCGGGACCTGGGGCACTGGAAATATAAGCACCGCCTGGAAGTGCGGGCAAATATGAAAAAGCCCGCTGCCGGGATTCTCCGGCAGCGGGCGTGTTTCCATGAGCGCCGTATACTAGCGCTTCACCTTGATGTCGGGTGTCTTGATCATCGTCGTGTCCTTCTTCACGTCGATATCGGGTGTCACGACTCTCGTCGTATCAGTGCCGACTTCGACCGACGGAATGTTCATTGTGTCGGTGACTGTCCCGACCACAGGCTTTTCTACTTCAAGATCACCGTCCGCAGTCTTGCTGCACGCGGTAATCGATACGGCCAGAACGGCCACTGCAAATAGCTTGCGCACGAGACGCCTCCCCCAGAATGTAAGTCGCGCCGCTCTCTACGGCGCTATGTATTATATCGCAACAACCTTGCCTAAACAACTCAATCCTCGAACGCCTCACGCTGAAGCTTTCTAACTCGCCGCAGGTCATAGACTTGCGCGACCTCGCCGCCGAGAATAAAAAGTATGGCGACGTAGTAAACCCACACGACGACGATCACCAGCGCCGCCAGTGTGCCGCTGTAGAAGGAACCCGGATTGAACGACCGAACGTAGGCGCCGAACACATTCTTCGCCACTTCAAGCAGGAAACTCGTAAACAGCGAGGCAATCAGCGCCGTCTGCCAGCGGATGCGGCGGTTCGGCAAAAACTTGTACAGGGAGAAAAACATCATTGCGATGAAGCTGAACGCAACGATCTGACCGATGTTGTATTCCAATGCACCCATCACGTCCTTCCGCAATCCCAGCTCCCCGAGCACCAGCAGCCCCTGCGAAGTCGCGAGCGCCAGATATGCGCTGAGTCCGGTGTACGCAATCAGCAGCAGAGTCGAGACGATCGTGATCTGGACGTCGAAAATTTTACCAGCGATGATGCCACGGTCGGAGTCGATGTCGAAGATCTGCGCCAGCACGCTGCGCAGCGAGCCGAACAGCCGCGTCGATAACCATATGAAGCTCAGCACGGCGTAAGTGCCGAGCGCCTGCCTCGAATTGACGATATCGACCATGATCGTCCCAATCGGCGATTCCTGTCCTGCCGGACGCTCGGGAAGGAAGCTGTCGATAATCTGATTGATCTCGCCGGAGGTGACATCGGCGGAGTGATTGAGAATATATGCCAGTCCGGTGGCCAGCAGCAGGAAGAACGGCACGGCCGCGAGGAGAAGGTTGAACGCTATTCCCCCCGCCAGAAAAAAAATATTGTCCTCACCGGCATTATCCCAGACGCGCCTGGAGTAGTCCCGAAGCGTCCAGCCGATCCTGATATGGAGCGGCCGTTTCGCCACTAGCTCTCTTTATACGCAGCCTTCGTTTCGGCGATGCGCCCTTCGAGCTCGACACGCGCTTCGCGGGCCGCCAAACGTCCAGCGTCCACAGCGTTGGTGACCTGGCGTCGCTTGAGATCGACAGCATCCCGTGCAGCGCCAATTCGATTTTCAACGCGATACCTAGCGTCCTGAATGGTCTGATTCACCGTCCCGCTGACGTCCGAGACGAGATTCTGGGCTTGATCGCCCACCTTCCGCGCGCTGCGCTCAAGTTCCCGACGTGTGGCTTCCCCGCTGCGCGGCGCGAAGAGGAGCGCAAGGCCGGCACCAACCGCCAGGCCTGCCATGAACGACCCTATACCAGGCTGCTGCCGTTCAATTACCACGTACGCATCCTCTTCATCAAAATTATAGCTCGACATTTGCTACATCCTCCAATTAGCGCTTTTTGACCTTGCTCTTCGCCGTGCGACTTTTCGACGCGCCGGCGAAGGCCGGTATTTCCACGGGCTCGGCACGCGCCGACCCGTTTACATGAATCAGTGATGCAATCTCCGCGCGCACGTCCTCAGCCGAGATGCCCACTACCTTGGCAGTACGGACAGCATCGCCGTTCATGGAAGCAAACGTGCGAAGCACAAGCTGCTTTCGCGTGTCCGCAAGCGATGCCCCCACCGCAACAATAATTGGAAGCGGCGTTTCTCCGGTAATCCGCATATGGCGCGGCATGATATCGTCCCATTCGATTTTCTCGCCCCGAGCCATGATCACTGCCCGCTCGACAGCGTTCTTCAACTCCCGAACATTTCCCGGCCAGTTATGGGAGATCAGCCACTCCCAAGCGCGCTCGTCGAATGTTGTGATCTTCTTGCCATTCTGCTGTGAAAACCGAGCCAGGAACTCGTTGGCCAGCAGCTTGATATCGCCCGCCCGGTCTCGCAACGGCGGCAACATCACCTCGACGACGGCCAGCCGGTAGTAGAGATCTTCGCGCAACTCGTTTTCAGCGAGCGCTTTCTGAAGATCCCGGTTGGTCGCGGCGACAATACGGATATCCACCGAGATTTCCTTCTTGCCCCCGAGACGCCGGATGGTCCGGGTCTCGATCGCGCGAAGCAGCTTGACCTGAATATCGGTCGCCATCTCGGCGACTTCATCGAGAAATATGGTTCCGCCATCCGCCATCTCGAACGCGCCGGCCTTCTCATTCGTCGAGCCGGTGAACGCACCCTTCTCATGGCCAAACAGCTCGTTCTCGAGGATATCTTTCGGCAGCGCAGCACAGTTCAGAGCGAAAAACGGCCCCTTGGCCCGGTCACTTTGAGTGTGAAGAGCACGGGCCACCAGCTCCTTGCCAGTCCCCGACTCACCCAGAATCATCACGCTCGCGGTTGACGTTGCGACGGCGTCGATGATCTGATAAACGGAGCGCATCTCGTCGGACTGGCCCGTGAGCTCACCGTAATGGGTGAAGCCTTCGAGTTTCGACGACAGCTCGCGATTTCGCTGCTGCACGTTGAACTTCTCCAGTGCCTTTGGAATCAATGCCTTGAGCCGGTTCAGCTTCTCCGCTGTCAGCGGCTTTTCTATGTAATCATATGCGCCCTCGCGCATTGCCTGAACCGCCGAATCAACCGTGCCCTGGCCAGTGACGATTATGCACTCAGTGGGGATGCCAAGGCGTTGCAGCTCCTTGAGCAGGGCAAGTCCGTCGATCTTCGGCATCTTGAGGTCGGCCAGTACCAGACCGAAACTGTCGGCACTGAGCTGGTCGAGCGCCCTTTTCCCATCCTGCGCCACCGCGACTTCGTAACCCTCTCCGCTGAGGATCGCACTAAGTGCGTTCGTCATGGAAAGCTCGTCATCGGCTATCAGGATTTTTGCTTTGTTCATGCGTTCAGTCTGTGTCAGCCAGGCTTCTTGCGGAGAGGGTTAATATAATCGCTGTGTCGATTGCTTCGGTGCGCACTCCCGCGGCAGCACCGAGCACGGCCAGACGGCCCAGCACGCGCTCTGACTCCGGCCCCGCCGCCGCTACGCGAACGGAATGCGAAGAGATCAGCTCACACTTCACCTCGCCGTTCGTGCCCACCGCGCCGAGCAGCAGGTCCAACAGGCCAAGAGCGGCTTCGGCAAGCTTCGCCGACGCCTCGGCCTGCTCCACGGCCTGCGCCACAAACTGCTCTGCAGCAGCTACATCGCCTCCTGCCCCGCTGGTTATGGCGCGAACTACCTCGAGGTTCACCAGTAGTCCGTTCAAGGCATTTCGCAGTTCGTGTCCCAATCGGTGGGTCGCCTCGAGCAGGATTGGTACGCACTGACAACCGCCAGTCGATCGGGCGTCAGTCACTCAGGTCCGCGTCATCAGGCGCAGCCGCCACAGTTGCCATTCCTTCGTGGGGCTGTTGCCGGTGCTGCCTCACGATCTTGACATGCTTTGCCGCAGCTCCAGCTGTGCCGGCAACGCCAAGCTGTGTGAAAAGGAAGTTGAACTTGGCGTCGTACGCGTCCGCAAGCACCTGTTTGCATTCGGCGTCGAGATCCCAGAAACGCTTCTTGAAAGGCCCCAGCGCCTTCTTCCTCGTCTTGTAGAAAAACTGCTCATCGGAATCCGTTCCTTTCCGCTCGTCGACGGCATTTGTCTTCAACCACTCATAGATCTCGGCGCGAAGCCCCGCCGGAATGCGATCATAGAGCATCGTCTGAAAATTGGTTGCAAGGTGGATCTCGGCCGTACCGGTGCGCGGAAAATTGTTGAACGCGTTGTCCGAAAGCGTGGATGCACCATGTTGAACCGCACCGGCAAGCCCATAATCGTCGCGGGCCACGTCCGAAAGAATTTTGAGCGTGTCCAGATCGATCTTCACATCGGCAATTGTGCCATCCGCCAGCACGACTCCGCCGTGTGTCGTTCCGGACTGAACACTGATTTTCGAGAGGCCCGCCATTCCCGGGGCCTGATTCTCCAGCGTGCGATTGAATCCATTCATGTACGCACGCAGCTCCTCCACGGTGCTGTTTTCGGTTCCCACCTCCCCGATCTCACCGCCGAGCGAAATGTCGATCCCCTCGGGTTGCAGACCGCGGACGTACAGGGCAAGCGCCGCCGCCTGTTCATAGTTCGTCCGCTGCTGTTCGTTCAGCTCCGGTTTCGACAAATCCACCAGCGTCGAAGTATCGATATCGATGTTGTAGAAACCTGCTGACACGGCCTCGAGGGCCAGCTGTTTCACAGCGTCCACCTCCGCCACCGGGTCGACGGCGAATTTTTTTGCGCTCACCTGAAAATGATCTCCCTGAATGAACAGAGGACCCCGCCACCCTTCGCGCAGCGCAGCTGCCATCAGGACCGCCACATACTCCGACGGGCGCTGATCGGTGTAGGCGATCTCGGACCGCGCGATCTCACAGATAAACGCCCCGGCATCGAGCTTGATTGCAGTTCTGAATATCGCACGGGCGGTGTCGTAAGCCATCCCGCGGACGTTCATTGCCGGTACCGTGTAGCCACCGGTTTCGCCGCGTCCGCGAGCCAGGTACAATTCGTGAATCGACGACGGCACAACGCCCACTGTCTGCCCGATTTCCCAGATCAGCCAGCGCGCGTTTTCCCGGCCGGCCTGATCGCCGAAAACAGCCGCGCGAACGAGCTCGTCCATCGCCGGCGATGCGAGAACGGCCTCATCATTCACTGTCACCACGCCGTCGTCGACGCGGACCGAGCCCTTCATCAGTTTTTCATGCATTTGATCGAGAAACTCGCTGCGTAGGTAGTAAGGGCAAGACCATCAGACTGTCCAGCGCGGATCGGCCGCGGGCAACGATTCCCATTCCCTGCGCGCGTCATCCGAGCCGGGTCTGCCAAGAAGCGCATACGCGAACTGCTTCCCAAGCTCGACACCGGGTTGATTGAACGCGTCGATTCCGTATAGCTGACCCGCGTAAGCAGTCGCCAGCTCGAGCATCATCATCAACCCGCCGACATGCCACGGGTCCACCCGGTCGAGCATGATAGTCATGTTCGGCCGCTTTCGCCGGGCAAGCGCCCCGGCGGTGGCACGCTGCTCGACATCGATAAGCTCGCCGAGTGTATGGGACCCCAGATATCCAAGCTCTGTGATATGGCCGAAGCCGGCTGGAATTGTCACGTCCATCGATCGTTCCACGATCGCCACGAATGTCACTGTCTTGTTCATCGGACCTTCCATGAAAAGCTGCACCTGGCTGTGCTGGTCGGTGGCGCCAAGCGCGGCGAGAGGCGTTGGCCCGACAAAGGTGCCGTCGGGCTTTTGCTTGCCCAGACTCTCTGCCCACAGCTGGACAAACCACGCCGCGAAATCGCGAAGCTGGTCGGAATAGGGCATGAAGACGTTAATCAGCTTGCCGTTGCGGGTATCGGCCATCCACTGCAGGGTAGCGAACACCCCCGCCGGATTCTGTCGCAACTCATCGGTGTCGCAGCGAGCCGCCATTGCGGCGGCGCCGTCGAGCAGCTCGCCCACATCGACGCCCACCAGCGCCGCGGGAAGCATTCCCACGGGCGTAAGTACGCTGAATCGCCCTCCTACATTCGAAGGTATGTCGAGTGCTGGAATCCCTTCGGCAGCCGCCAGCGGTCGCAAGGCTCCCTGCGCCGGATCGGTGATGAAGACGAACCGGTCGGTGATGGGGATGCCGGCGTCCCGGAGCCGCCCGGCGACGATGAGAAACTGCGACATCGTCTCCGCGGTACCACCGGATTTGGAAGTTACGACGAAAAGTGTGCGCGACAGTGCCAGCTGGCCGAGCAGCGCGCTGATCGTCACCGGGTCGACGTTGTCGAGTACGTGCAGGCGCGGAAATCCACCGCGCTCCGCCGCAGAGAGCATGTTCCAGCCGCTGGGCCTCAGAGAGGTTCTCAGCGCGATGGGCCCTAGTGCCGAACCGCCAATGCCCAGAACGACGATGTCGTCGTGGGCACCACGGGCCGAGGCAACGTAGTCAGTAACTTGCTGGCGAAGCGCCGGTTCGGAAACGACGTCCGCAAAGCCCACCGCTCGGGCCTCCCGAAGCCGTGTGAAATCGGCATGGGCCGCGCTGAATGCCTGGGCAGCGTCGCCCCATGCGGCTTCGTCGAGGCCACCCACGCCTGCGCCGATCATGTTGGAGTAGTCGATGCGGATACTCATAACAATCCTCTGGTCAGTCCACGCGAACGGTTAGTCCATCAAAAGCTGGTGCTATGCCGTGCGGCAGCTCGGCTTCGAGGTCGGCGTGAAAATTGTCGTGGGTGAGATGCGTCAGATAAGTTCGCTCCGCACCTACTGCCTGTGCGACGCGAATGGCTTCAGGAATACTGAGATGCGTCGGGTGCCCGCTCCGAAAAAGGGCGTTGACCACCATTACCTTCACCCCCGTGAACCTCTCGATCGCCCGCTGTGAAAGCGTCTTGGCATCCGTTACGTAACCCAGGGAACCGATACGATAACCGAAAACATTTACCTGCCCATGAGGCACGGCAACAGGAAGCACTCCTGCGCCCGCAATCTCGGTCATCTCGTCGTCGGCAAGAGGCATCGCGCGGCCTTCGGGCTTGGAAGTACCGGGAAGCGCGCGGATGCTGTCGTCGAAGATATATGGGAATCGTGACGCCAGTCGAGTGAGAGAATCGGCAGGTCCATACATCTCGAGCGGGGCATCACGTCTGTTCGAGATTGCGCGAATGTCGTCGAGTCCATGGGTATGATCCGCATGGTCGTGGGTGAACAACACGGCGTCGACTCTGTCGACGCCCGCGGATATCAGCTGCAGGCGCAATTCAGGAGGCGTGTCGATCAACAGACGCGCGCCATTGTCGGTCTCTACCAGCGCGCCCACGCGGGTTCGCTTATCCCGCGGGTCGGGCGACTTGCACACCGCACACTGGCAGCCAACCTGTGGCACCCCGAAGCTGGTGCCGGTTCCCAGGAAAGTCAGCTTCACAGCAGGCGCTGAGTCGGTTCAGTGGCCGCGCGCTCGGCGAGCAGCGTCACACCGTTTCGACCTTCAGCAGATTGGTCGTACCTGGCCGGTCGAATGGTACACCAGCCGTCACGATGATCCTGTCGCCCGTAACAGCGAGCTCGCGGCGAACAACCGCCTCCTTTGCCCGCTCCATCATCTCCTCATAGTTCTCGCAATGCGGAACGAGCTCGGGGATGACGCCCCAAACGAGCGCGAGTTGCCGATACGTTCGTGGCTGGTCGGTTAGCACAAGAATCGATACGCCTGGACGGTGGGCAGCGACAATGCGTGCTGAGAAGCCGCTCTTGGTGAATACAACGACGAGCGGAGCATTCAGCATGTCCACCGCTGCCGTTGTGGCTGCAGCAATGGCCACCTCCGTCGTCACGCCTCCATTCACTTCGCGATTGCTGTCGCGCATGGGCTTTGCCGGCGGCGGGTGTTTTTCCACTTCAGTGATGATCCTGCGCATTGCCTCGACGGCCAGGCGCGGATACTCCCCCACCGCTGTTTCCGCCGACAGCATGACGGCGTCCGTGCCGTCGAGAATCGCATTGGCAACGTCGCTTGCTTCGGCGCGCGTCGGGCGGGGATGCGTGATCATCGACTCCAGCATCTGCGTCGCCGTGATAACCGGACGACCGAGCCTGTTTGCCAGTCCGATAATGCGCTTTTGGGCTCCCGGAACTTCCTCGAACGGAAGCTCGACACCGAGATCGCCGCGCGCCACCATCACCGCATCCGAGGCGATGATGATGCTCTCGATGTTGGCCAGCGCAATGTCTTTTTCAATCTTCGCCACGATAAGGAGACCACGCGGAACCATCGATCGGAGCTGCTCGATATCCTGCGCGCGCCGAACGAAGCTGAGCGCGAGGTAGTCGAGCTCGTTCTCGATGGCAAAAGCAATGTCCGCCTCATCCTTGAGCGTTATCGACGGAGCCGACACCTGCACTCCCGGCAGGTTGAGTCCCTTATGGGGATTGATACCCCCCCCGTGAAGAACGCGCGTTCTCACCCGCGGGGCGGCGACTTCCATTGCGATGAGCTCGATCAGGCCATCGTCCACGAGAATGCGGTCGCCGACTTTGACATCCAACGCCAGCTGGTCGTAGGTGATCGGGATCTCACCCTCTGTCTCGAGGCCTTCATGCACGAGCGTGATGTCTTCACCCTGGGCAACGTGAATCGTGCCGGGAATGTCCCCAACCCGAATACGGGGTCCCTGCAGGTCGCCCAGAATCGCCACCGGGCGCGACAGAGTGGTGGATACCCTGCGGATGGTCTCGATCATCTCGGCATGCTGATGATGCATGCCGTGCGAAAAGTTGAGGCGGGCCACATTCATGCCCGCCTCCATCAGCCCCCGGATGCCGTCTTCAGTCGCGCTGGCCGGCCCAATAGTGCAGACGATCTTGGTGCGCGGGATGTGCGCCGATGTCACTGCCGCGCTGTCAACTGACTCATCTTCTGTCCGATGCCGCCGATGAGTGTGTCAAAGGACTTCTGGAAGCTTGAAAGCCCGTCGATCAGAAGCTTGTCGGTGACCGATTCCATCGACACTCCAACCGCCTCGATTTCCCGAAGCACGCCTTCGGCCGCCCCGAGTCTCCTGTCTACGGTTCGCTGCACGTCTCCGTGATCGCGGAACGCGTCGATGAGCTTTGGCGGCATCGTATTGACTGTATCGGGTCCGATCAACTCCTCCACGTACAGCACGTCGCGATAGGCGGGATTCTTGACGCCGGTGCTCGCCCAGAGCGGCTGTTGAACCCGCGCTCCCCGGGCTGCAAGTGCCTCCCATCTGGGCTCGGCAAATCGTCTGGTAAACAATCGATAAGCGAGCTTGGCATTTGCAACCGCGGCGCGACCCTTCAGGAGCTTTATGCGATCCTTGTCAGCAGGATTCGCGGACTTGATCAGCTCGTCGAGCCGCACGTCGACTTCGGTGTCGACCCTGCTGACGAAGAAGCTCCCGACAGAAAAAATGCCGTTGACGGATTTTCCTGCCGCGATGCGGTCCTCGATACCAGACATGTACGCGTCAATTACGCCGTCGTGCGCAGCCAGCGAGAACAGCAGCGTGATGTTGACATTGATCCCTTCCGAAATGAGCTGCCTCACAGCAAGGGTTCCCTGGGCAGTACCGGGCACTTTTACCATGACGTTGGGCCGGCCGACAGATTGCCAGAGACGGCACGCCTCGTCGACCGTCTGATTGCATTCGTGCGCAACGCCGGGCGAGACTTCTATCGAGACATAGCCATCGGATCCGTTGGTCGCCTCGTACGTGCTGGCGAACAGATCGCATGCACGACGAACGTCTGTGGTTTCGACGAGCTCGAACAACTGCGAAGGAGACAACCCGGCTTCAGCACCCATCAGCTGCTCGTCGTAAGACTCGCCTTCGGCGAGCGCTTTCTCGAAGATTGTCGGGTTGGATGTCATCCCCGTGAGTGAATCCTCTTCGATTCTCTGTCCAAGGGTTCCATCGTAGAGCATCGTCCGGTCGATATTGTCGAGCCAGATGGACTGGCCTTCTTCGTGGAGCTTTGCAAGCCTGTTAATGGGCATGGTTCCTCTGTGGTTCAATGCTACCGGAGCCGACCCTTTGTCGATTACCGTCCAACGCGCCACTCGGTGGTGGCCTCCACGGTTCCCCAGCCGAGCTTGAGGATACCGTGAGGAAGCGTCGTCGACGGAGCGTTTTCCGGTGTGGGAATCAACCACCATGTCAGACTCTCGAGAGGTGTAGCCACTGACCGCACCCTCATGTCCACGCGGGCAAGATCCTGGCGCGCGTCGTAGTCAGTACCCCATTCGAACACCTGTTTGCTGATCACGAGCTTCCACCCGGTCCGCGATGGAATAGTAAACAGCGAATAGACACCACGCGGTACAAAAGAGTTACCGATCGTGAGGTCGACTTCGGTGGTGAGATGGGTTGCGACGTTGGCACCCGATCTCCACGTCGAATCGAAAGGGACGAGATCGCCGAAGACGGCGCGCCCGCGGGCATGTGGCTGGCCGTAATCGATGGCGATGCGTGCCGGGCCAGAGACCGCGGCAGCGGCGCGCCAATTCCCGCCTATCATCCGCATGCTGATGAGCACTTCCACGGATGCGCGGGTGCTGGGGGCCGCTCTCGGGATGGCAGGCGGCTGCGCGGCTGCGGCTGGTGGCGCAGGAGGCGTCTGGGCGCCGGCGACCGACGCGGAACCCGCAAGCATCGCGGTTGCAAGAAGACTGCGTACAGATGGCATCTTGTTAAATCCCCTATCGTTTGGTGAACACGAGAACTGCACCGCCGTTGTGGTCGGTGCCGAATCTCGTCGTTGCGTCCGGCGCATTCAGGTACTCCACTCGCAACATCGCCTGTGCGTCGAGATTGCGAAGTGCACTGAGCGAGCCCATCTGGATGTTGTCAATGTAGACGACGGCCGTTGCCGGCGCGGTCTCGGTCAGCGAGGATTGTCCTCTGGACCTCAGGTACTCAGGCCTGAGCTGTGCCACCACGTCATACGCCGTAGCCCCGCTCGACCCGGCAATCTCAGCGCTCTCGATGACATCGCGATTTCGCGAGCTACCTCGCGACCCTCCGGAGGACGTCGCCGCACAAGCCGCGCAGAGCAGGACAACCGCAAGCAATTTGCACAGCTGCATGATGACCCCCGATCTCGGAATGACGCCGGAATATATACAGCCGGCGCTGGCTTGGAGCTTGCACCACGTGTAGTGAACCTGAACGGAGTTGCCAGATGGTGGATCTAACAGAGATGAAAGACCCTGTATGCGGAATGACGGTAACGAAAGACACCGCCGCCGGCGAAGCGGAACACGAAGGTAAGACCTACTACTTCTGCTCCAGTGACTGCAGGCAGCAGTTTGAAGCTGAGCCGGAAAAGTATGCGCACAGGAAATCAGCCGGAGGGAACGCCGGCGGCGACATCGATATCGAGCATCACGAGCCGCCGTTCACCAAGTCAGGCGGAATGGTCTCCCCAAAGTTCGGTTCGGCCGGCAGCGGCGGCGCCGAGTATGAGCGTCTTCCCGAGCAGCACGACAAGTAGCCGTTCGCACCGACAATGCAATAACCTGGGGATCACGATAGGTTACCGCATCCACCAAGGAGCTGTCAGATGCCGCCAATGATGATCAAATGTCCGAAAACCGGCCGGCCGGTATCAACCGGCCACTCCAATGACAGCAAGTCGTTTGCGGCGATCAGCGCCGAGGGCAACAAGTCGCGCTGCTCCAGTTGTGGGGGTACTCACATGTGGAACAAGGCCGACGCCTGGGTGGCGGAAGAAGCTCCCCTGCCGTTCGAGCGCCGAACGGTGAAGAAAAAGGATCCGGCGGTCTAGAAGTCCCGCTTCTTCATTTCGGCGAAGAAGCGCTCGCTCTCTGCTCGCTGCTTGATCGTCGCCTCGTCCGTCGGATCGTCCGACAGATTCCCGTCATACTTCCGGCCGAAGCCTTTCGGGATCTTTGACGTACTGCCTGATTTGGTGGCGTTCTTTTTCGCCAGCGCGGCGAGTTTTTTCTTGTCCATGGCTCCGAGTGGCTGAAGGTTGCCGGCGAGTGGATTCAGTGTTTTTCGCGGGCGCTCCTGAACTCAGTAACATTTCCAGACTGATCGCAAGACCCCGCGGAGTCAGCTTCGGAATCCCCCGCGGCATGGGCCGGGGGGCCGGGCTGCGTCTGGCCCCCGTATTGCTTCGGTATGGCAAAAACCGGTCATCGCTCAACCCAAACGGAGAATACCATGGAGCTCGATACCCTCAAGGACCTTTACATCGAAGAATTAAAGGATCTCTACAGTGCGGAGAATCAGATCATCAAGGCACTGCCTAAAATGATCAAGGCATCCGGGCATTCCGAGCTCAAGCGGGCCTTTACGAAGCATCTGAAACAGTCCGAGACCCATGTCAAAAGGCTTGAGAAGGTGTGCAAGCAGCTTGGCGTCAGCCCGAAAGGAAAGAAATGCATCGGCATGGAGGGCTTGTTAAAGGAGGGCACCGAGCTCATCAAGGACAAGCCGGACGAGGATGTTCTGGATGCTGGCCTCATCGCGTCGGCCCAGCACGTGGAGCATTACGAAATGGCCGGCTATGGATGCGTCAGAACCTATGCGCGCCAGCTGGGTTACCACGACCAGGCGGTATTGCTGCAGACCACACTCGACGAGGAAGGCGATTGCGACAAGCTGTTGACTGAAATTGCCGAGAGGTCGATCAATATTCAGGCGGAGATGTAGCAGGATTCCGCTGGTTTACAGTGAGAAGACCGGCTTAATGCCGGTCTTTTTATTCCTGCCGGCGGATCTGCAATTCGTCCCCAGCCGGACCTCCAGTTTACCGGGAGGATTATGTTGTCCGCATGCGGAACAGCGTTTGCAAACGCTGGGTATTCAGTGCATGCAGAACAATAAAACATGCGGAGATGTGTACCGATGATGAGACTTGGTTATAGAGTAGTGATAGTTCCCGCCCTGGTGCTGGCTACGCTGGGTATGACCGCTTTCCGGGCCGACAGGGTCGACGGGCAATCCGCCGTCGCGAAGCGACCGGCGGCGGGTCTGAAGCTGACGGCGGTCCTCTCGGAGCATCGCCTCGATGTGACGCGCGGCGATTCGCTGCTTGGTACTTACGACATCTCGATTGGAAAGGATGAGCATCCAACCCCAAACGGAACGTTCAAGATCAAGAAGCTCATCTGGAACCCGCGATGGGTCCCGCCTGACGCAGAGTGGGCGAAGAACAAGACAGCGAAGGCGCCCGGCGACAAGCTGAATCCGATGAAAGTCGTGAAGATTTTTTTCAAGGAGCCGGATTACTACATCCATGGTACCGCTGACCTCAACAGCCTTGGGGGAAGGGCCTCGCATGGGTGTCTGCGAATGAACCCGACAGAGGCGGCAGAGGTGGCGCGCTGGATAATGGCGCATGGCGGCGCGCCGCGGCCGGAAAACTGGTTCTTGCGGGTGTTGCATTCCCGCCGGGAAGAAAAAGTGGTCTATCTCAGGACCCCGGTTTCGCTCACCATCACTAAGTAATGTCCTGACTCCGGCCAGCGGAACGCTGGTCTCGCACAAGTGAAAGGTTCATCAACAGAAAACCCTGCCGCGGAACCATGGCAGGGTTTTTTGGTTTCGCTGCCCGCGTTTGGCAACAGCGTCATCTACACCTGCTTCAACCGCACTCCGAAAAACCGCAGACGTGGCATTTCGCACATCCCTCGGCGAATTCCATCTGAGACCCGCAGTCGGGGCAGGTTCCCATGAACGACTGATCACGATTCACGTTCTCAAAGTCATACTGAGTCTGCGCTCCGCCTGAGACGGCGCTCCCTGTGGGCACGTTGAGCAAGGGAGCAGATGCCGATTGCTGCATGCCGGGAGTCTCCGTTCTCAGTAGCTCCTGCTGCACGCCCTGTTTCACACGCATCCAGTTTTCGAGCGCTATTCCGATCGCATCGGGAACCGAGAGCACCTTGTTTGGCCCGAGCCCGATCGCGCGGTCCGATGCAATGCCTCTGAGCTGGCGGTGAATTGCCTGTATCGAAATCCCGGATCGGAGCGCCAGCGAAATGAGCCGGCCAATCGCCTCGACATCGGCCATTGCCGCACCCCCGGCCTTGCCGAGGTTGATGAATACCTCGAACGGCTGCCCCAGATCATCCTCGGTAATATTGACGAACATGGTGCCGAGCGGGGTTTCCGTGCGCGATGTGGTGCCGCGCAGCGTGTGAGGCCGTGCCCGCTTCTGCCGGCGCTGCAGATTCTCCGCTTCGGCATCGAACAACATCTTACGCAAGCGCTCTATCTCGGCTTCGTGCTCCGCAACGGTGCCCTTGAGATCGCCAATCTCGCCCCGTGCATCCATGCTTCCCTCACGCTCGGCTTTCGCCTTGTCCGTTGCGCCGGTGGACAGGACCTGATTGTCGCGCGAGCCATCGCGATACACCGTGACGCCTTTGCACTTGAGGTCATACGCAAGCTCATAAATGGCACGCACGTCCTCGCGCGTCGCCGCGTGCGAAAAATTCGTCGTCTTGGAGATGGCCGAGTCGCAGTTCTCCTGGAAAGCAGACTGCATTCGAACGTGCCACTCAGGGGCAATGTCGTGCGCGGTTACGAAGACCCGCTGCCACTTGTCGGGAACTTCCTCGAAATGGATGTGACCCTGCCTCGCGATCTTTTCAATCAGCTCGTCTGAGTACCAGCCTTCGCGCCTTGAAATCTCGAGGAAGTCCTCGTTTACATCCGGCATCATCGCGCCGGCCTGATTCCGCATGAACGCGACCGCAAAAAGTGGCTCGATTCCCGACGAGCAACCCGCAATGATGGAGATCGTACCGGTGGGGGCGATGGTGTTCACGTTGCAGTTGCGGAGCATCTGCATCGGACGGATACGCTTCCCGGCCGCATCGCGGGCGCACGTCTCATCCGGGCCCCATATCGATCGCGCCCATTCCGGGAACGGGCCGCGCGCGTGTGCCAGACGCTCGCTCTCGCGCTTCGACTCGATATCGACGAACTCCTGAAGCTCACGGCCGAATTCCACGCCTTCATCGGAATTGTATGGGAGCCCAAGCTTTATGAGTGCATCGGCAAAGCCCATGATGCCGAAACCGATGCGGCGAATGCGCTTCGAGAGGGCATCGATCTCGGGCAGCGGATACTTGTTGACATCGATGATGTTGTCGAGGAAGCGAACACACTTGTGGATATCGAGCGCAAGGCCGTCGAGATCCATCTGGCCATCATTGATGTAGCATCCGATGTTGATCGATCCAAGGTTGCATACATCGTATGGAAGAAGCGGCTGTTCGCCGCACGGATTCGTCGCCTCATAGCTTCCAACGTGTGGGACGGGGTTGTGCCGGTTGGCTTCGTCGATGAAGAAGCATCCCGGCTCGCCCGTGCGCCATGCGCCGTCAATCATCCTGTCCCATACCTCGCGAGCATCCATCTGGCCGACGACGCTGCCTGACGACGGGTCGACGAGATCGTAGCTCGTGCCCGCCCGCACCGCCGCCATGAACGCATCGGTTACCGCTACCGAAATGTTGAAATTGGTGATCTGGGTGAGATCTTCCTTGCAGGCGATAAACTGCATGACGTCGGGGTGATCGACGCGCAGAATTCCCATGTTGGCGCCACGACGGGTGCCCCCCTGCTTTACAGCATCGGTTGATGCGTCGTAAAGCTTCATGAACGACACTGGTCCCGAGGCAACGCCCGTTGTCGATCGCACCATCGCACCTGTGCCCCGCAGCCGCGAAAACCCGAACCCGGTGCCGCCACCCGACTGGTGGATGAGGGCCATCGAACGGAGAGTATCGTAGATACCGTTCTGTCCGTTGGACAGCGCGTCTTCCACAGGCAGCACGAAGCACGCGGAAAGCTGGCCCAGCGGACGGCCGGCGTTCATCAGCGTTGGCGAGTTGGGCTCGAAGCGACGCTGCGTCATCAGCTCATAGAATTCGTTTGCTGCAGCAGTGACATCGCCATCGTTGGACCCATATCGCCGGTCGGCCTCTGCGACAGTGCTCGATACCCGCCAGAACATGTCTTCGGGCTGCTCGGTCGGTTTGCCGTAACCGTCCTTGATCAGATACCTTTTTTCGATAACCGTGCGCGCATTCTGATTGAGCTGGGCGCGACCGGGTGGTGGCGTGGATGGCACATGCATCAAGACAACTCTCCGCTGAAAAAAATGGATGTCAACACTGAATTTACTTCAAAACTTCGGCCTTTCGGCATAAGCGCGATTTAGTCGGGGTGGGCAGTTTAGTCACGTTCGTGTATCCACGCCAGTGGTTATTTAAATCGTTATACCGCAATCGGTTACGGTATCAACATCACGAATGCGTCGACGATGGGCGGGTTTCCACGGGCTTTTACCGCCGTAGCGGAAGCCGCTTGCCTGGAGACACGTGCACAAACGGAAGGAAGCCGCTAAAAAGAAGACCCGAACGTCAGATAGAAGCTCGCTGATCGCGCGCGACCTTCCTGCCCGTTGGCCACCGGCACCGCAACACCGGCCCTGAGCCTGGCAGGGACATCGTACTGAATTGCCGTGTCGAAATTCAGCTCGCCCCCGACTGAGGCCAGCCATGGCGCGCTCGTGCTTTTTCGGGTGGCGCCACATACTACCGACGTGGTGTCTGCGCCCGCGGGACAATACGCCCTGCCTGCATCCGCGAACCCGGAAACCGATATCCGGTCAATGAGCAGTGGAATGTACGGATACCGCCGCGAAGGAGCAGCGAGCGGCGCGCGGTACTCGAGAGATCCGGAAAAGGCCCTGATCCCCTGCTGCGCCGATGGCGGGAACCCCCGGATGCCGAAAGTGCGGCGCTGATCACCGATCCCCAGGCTGCTGAGTCCCTCGATGCTTCCACCGCTCAGCCCGCCCACGGAAAACGAGGTTATGGCGCGGTCGTCCGCGATGCCGGCCGCAGTGCGCAATGCCAGCACGTGGTGCGCGAAGCCCGGCAGGTCGAGCGATTTGTACCCCGCCGCCACGCCAACCACACTCCGGCTTCCCCCGGCCGACCCTCCGCTTTGCCACCGCTGCCGGGCTGTACCGCTGAGTGAAACTCCATCTTCGCGCGAAATACTCAGGGATGGACGCCTGGTGTTCGACCATCCTCCGGATGCAAAAACCGAGGGATAATGCCGAGTTCTGCCGAATAGCGAGGGAAGCTTCGCCAGCAGCGTGTCTGGATCGGTGCCGTGATTCCGCGACTCCACCTCAC
Organism: Gemmatimonadaceae bacterium; assembly: GCA_037721215.1. Taxonomy (NCBI): domain Bacteria; kingdom Pseudomonadati; phylum Gemmatimonadota; class Gemmatimonadia; order Gemmatimonadales; family Gemmatimonadaceae; species Gemmatimonadaceae bacterium. The sequence continues at coordinate 18,751 of JBBJNV010000013.1, read as the reverse complement.
CGCCGCTCGTGAATGACGCGAACGTTCGGGCCCTTGGCCGAATCAGCGTCGCATCGACTCGATAGATGCGCGATCGTCTCGCGAGATCTCCAACTTTATCACGACCCCGGTTGAACAACGGGAAATGCTCCCACGCCTGCTCGGCACTCGCGTTCACGAATGGCTGCCCGAATCCGCCGTATCGGTAACCGGCGTATCCGTCGGCCTCGCGATATCTGGTATTCCATGCGGCAGACACGAAGTATCCGTGCCGTCCCACAATGTCGTTTCCACTGGTGGCGGCGCCGACAAGTGTCCCTGTTTCAGTCGAACCCTCGATGATCGGCTCCCAGTACGTGGGTGCCAGCGAGCGCCATGGCGAGTATGGGCGGGTGGGCGTGACTTCGGCCGGAGCTGTTGGCGGCTCAAGCACCCCGGCGGCGCGGCATCCGCGACACTCACCGCGGGGATTTCGGATCAGTGCATCGTACGGCTCTGCCTTCTCAGCAGCCGATGGCAGGGGCGCAACGCCGAGGTGATACCCATCGAACCTGAATCCGAGGACAGCGAGTGAGCGGGCGTCGGGCGAGGGTTCAGGTGAAAACGCTCCAGTGTTGGATGCCGTCAATCGAACAAGCTGCCCTCCACGCGTTGCGGCGGTGACGTACACTTGCGTGATACCCGACCGGTCGGAAGTGAAGAACACTCGTGCTCCATCGGGTGCCCACGTCGGCGACCCGGCAACCGCCCGCTCCGATATCAGAATGTCCGTCACGCTCCCAAGCGTGTCCAGAACGACGATGTCAGAAAAACCGCCTCTCCTGAGACGAAGGACCGCGATCCGCGAACCGTCCGGTGACCAGGCCGGCTCCCCCCACTGGGTCGCACTGTCCCCCGTGGTAATGGGGTCGATTCGCGAGCCATCCCGTGAGACGCGCACAATACGAGTGGACCCCGGAACCGCTTGCACTGCGACGATGGCCCCGTCCTTTCTCGCATCTGCACGCGACAATCGCGCCCCACGAGTCAGCCTTGTCTGGCGTCCGTCACGCTCGATGTACAGATCATTTCGAAAATGAAAGGCGTCGGCGTAGTCGGGCTGCGAGAAAAGAATTCCACCATTTGAAAGCGGCACGCTCGGCCCGAGGGAATTACGCCTCCCAAGCTTCGTCACCCTTCCGTTGGTCAATACCGAGTAGGCCGATGCTACCTCGCGTCCGTTCGCGGCGGTATAAACCAACGCCGTGTCGTTCAGCCACTGCGGAGAAGAGACATATCGTCCGTCTCCGGTGAGCTCACGCCAGCCACTCATGGGTTCGGTTCCCCGCGGAGTTGCACGCCGCAGCGAATCGCTCCACTGCCTCCACGCATTTTCGAAGCTGATGCCGAACGCGCGCTTCGCCTTCCCGTTGAGCGAGAGGGGGAACACGGACGAGCTTGCGATATCGACGAACTGCCCCACCGACTTCGGTCCGCGGGTTCGCGACAGATGATCGAATATCATGCCGCCGTATGCGTAAACCGTCTCGCCCCCGGGGAAACGTGAGGTTTCCCGGGAGATTTCGCCCAGACGCGGAAAGCGGTTCGCCTCGGCGGCAGCGCGGGCGATCATGTAGTACTCCGACCCGTCGAGTCTTCCCGCGCCCGTCAGCCGTGATTCGAGATAGACGGCAAGGCCTTCCACAAGCCATGCCGGCTGAAACGCCGCGGGAAACAGAACTGGGTGGCGCCCGAAGATTGACCGGCCAATTTTCCAGATTCCACCAGCGCGATCGAGATGAAAGATGTGAGCGAGCTCGTGCGTAATGACGAGCGTGCTCCAGTCATCGAAGTTGCGCAATTCCGGGGTGTCGACGGGCGGATTGGCAAACACGACTATCCGGTTGGACGGAAAAGGAGTTGCGTATCCATTCACGTAATCGACGTTGTCGGCGATCACGAGATCGACCTTGCCCGAGGGCGGATGCAGCTCCGTGGACAGCAGCCGAAAAGCCCGCTCGGCATTCACTGCGCCGCGGCGTGCTTCGGACTCGAGCGGCCGTGTGAAATGCACACGGAAGTGCTCTGTTTCGACGGTGAGCCACTTGTCACTCGGCACGAGTTGCGCACTTGCGCGCTCAGGATACACACCCGCAAGGATGGCTGCCAGGCACAATGCGAGCTTCGAGAAGCAGAGTCGTTTTGCAATGCGTCTGCCGACCGCGACCGGCGTCAACGGCGCGCACCGGCGAGTGTGCGAAAGTAATCCTCCAATCCCGTCACCAGTCCTTTCGCGTACCGTTCCTGATACTCCGCAGTGCGGAGGGCCGCCTCCTGCTCGGGCACAATGATAAATGCGCCTTCCGCCAGAACCGATGGCATCCACGTCAGCCGCACGACAGCGAAGTTTTCACGCTTCACACCGTTGTCCCTGAGTGCAAGCTCCCGCACCAGACCCCGCTGGGTTGTCCGCGCAAGCGCCTGCGAGTGCGGGTGAAAATGGTAGGTTGCGGTGCCGTCAACACGCAGCGGATTGACTCCGTCGGGCACCGCGTTCAGGTGGATCGAGACCAGCGCGTGCGAGCCAGCGCGGCGCGCCAGTGCCGGCCTGTCGTTGAGCGCCACCGCTTCGGGCGTCGTTCGCGTCATGATGACGTTTGCACCTTGTGCCACAAGGAGAGCTTGCATGCGGAGCCCGATAGGCAGCGTGGCTTCAGGCTCCCACAAACCAGTGGGTCCGGTTGCGCCGATCGGTGGATGACCTGGATCGACGGTGATAGTGAGACCTCGCAACGGTGCGGCGGAATCGACCGCGGGAGGCCGCCGAACCCTGAAGGTGAACACGCCGTTTTCCCATAGCGGCAGATATCCGAACACCGGGCCGCGGAGAGCGAGAGAGTATTGCATCAGCGCCCCGACCGCCATCGAGCGGGCGGAAGTCACGTAGCTATTCCCGCCAGGATTGACGCTCACGGGCGTCGTCCGCGGGCCGGCGACACCGTATAGCGTGAGCGTGAGGGAGGAGTCGGTTTGTCGCACAAGGTAAGCAGGCCTGTCAGTGACAGGTATGTTGAGATCTGTCCATTCCTCCGCCACGGCGGTGCGGAATACGCCGGCTCGTAGCGGCACCGGACGGTACGCAAGCGGCAGCGTATCAAGATCGCTCCTCGCGATCCTGATTTTCTCCCTGCCGTCGAGGTCGATGTAGGCGTCAGGGCCTTTCGTCCCGGTAACCTTCACGATCGTCCCGGGGAAGAGAAACCAGCGCTGGGCTCCGCCACCTGGCGCATACCCTGTGACAACCCGGTCGGTATCGCTCGGATATACCGCGGGTCCAATCAACGTTGCGTATCGTGCCGGCGACATCGGTAATATCGTGTCGGGAGGCAGTGGCGTCAGTGGTGCCGTTACGGCCGGGGCGATCTTCACTGGCTGCGCGAGTCTGACGGTGTCGAAGCCCGTCGTCGCCACGATGTCGTATCGCGGATTCTCGGGCGAGGGATTTGCCAGCCAGGCGACGAATGCGCCATTTGGCCAGACGGGTGTTGGAACGCCGTTGACGGTGAGGCCGGCCAGGCCGTTGCCGACAGACCCAAAAACGAAGTTCGAGTCGCGCGACTGTATGAGATGCCCTGCCGGCGGATATACCACTCGTATCGCCAACGGTCCCGTGACGGTCGGCACTGCCGGCAGGGCCGGGTTGGCGGGCGGTACTGGCGCTCGCAGGACGACCGGCGGGGAGCGCGGAGGCCCGGCTTCAGGGCTCGGCGGGGAGCGAGGAGGCCCGGCATCAGGGCTCGGCGCGGATGGACCACGTGGAGTGCACGCAAATGTTGCGGCGACAGCAGTGGCAGCGAAAAGTCTCAACAAAATGTTCGTTGTCATAATGGGTGCCTGATCGTCTTTCGATTGAAGCTGATTGCGTGCTCGATACCATGGGTATCGCGGGTGAGTTCCTGCATCTCAGGCGAATCCGCCGTGTCTAACCTATATTCTCGCGGATGCCGTGGCCCCACCATACTTCGAATACGTCACCGCGCATCCAGGAATGCGCCGCGTCGGCCGCCTCGTGAACAGAGCCGAACCGTTCACAGCAGAGTTCCCGGCGCTTCCCGAAGGTACGATTGAAATCGTCGGGAAAAGCGATGTCGGCCTGATTCGCGAGCGCAACGAAGATTCGTTCCTGTTCGGCAATCTCGCCACTGGCGAGACGATTCGCGAGAACGGCGGCGGTTCGATGAGAGTCGAAGCCGTTCCCGCCCTGCTGATGGTCGCTGACGGCGTAGGAGGCGCGGTGTCTGGTGAAGTCGCCAGTGATCTCGCCGCGGAAGTTGCGTTCCGCCAGTTGCGTGAGCGCCGCGAGCGAGGTGCTCTCAAGGGCGCGGTCATAATCGCCGACTCTCTCAAACTCGCGGTCGTCGAAGCCAACGCAGCAATTCATGCCCGCGCGAAAGCCGATCCGCTGCATCGTGGAATGGGCACTACCGCGACGCTCGCGCTCGTCGTGCATGGCATGATCTACTTCGCTCAGGTTGGTGACAGCCGCGCCTATATCATCCGGAACGCGAGCGCTCGCCAGATGACCAAGGATCAGTCGCTCGTGCAGCGCATGGTCGATGCCGGAAAGCTGACACCCGAGCAGGCTGAAAGAAGCGAACACCGCAACATCATCCTGCAGGCGCTCGGGCCCGAAGAATCGATCGTGCCCGAGTTCACGCGCGAGAAACTGCAGCACGGAGACATCATACTTCTCTGCAGTGACGGGCTTTCCAACCAGATGACGTCGTCCGAGATAGCGGCAATCGCAATTGTACACGAAGATCTCGAGGCGATGTGCACAGCGTTAATCGACCTCGCACTCCAGACCGGCGCGCCCGACAACGCTACAGTGGTTGTTGGACGGTACACCATTCCCACCGGGTAGCCTGTCAGACAGCGGCGGTCTCACCGGTATGCGAGGCGGCACCGACGGGGTTTTCCCGCGACCACGGTGCGATGAACGGCAGCAGCAGCAACGCCGGCAGTCCGGCAGCAATCGTTATCAGGAAAAACGAAGGCCAGCCTGCTGCCTCGGCGATGGCGCCGGCGGGAGCCACCAGAATATCGCGGCTGGCAGCCATCAGGCTCGACAATAGCGCAAACTGCGTCGCGGAAAAGCGCTTGTTGCACATCGCCATCAGGAATGAGAGCAGCGCCGCCGTGACAAGTCCGGTGACGAAGTTTTCAATGACGATCACACCCAGCAGATTGCTCTGGCTGCGACCGGTGATCGACAGGAAATAATAGCCGAGGTTGCTGATGGCCTGAAGCACGGCGACAATCCAGAGCATCTTGTTGATTCCCAGACGGCCAAGCGCCGCGCCGCCCGCAAGCACTCCGACGATCGTCGCGATCAAACCTGCACCACCGAGTATGACCCCGATCTCCGCCTGTGTGTACCCGGCCTGAAGCAGAAACGGCGTGCTCATGTTGGCGGCCACACCATCGGAGTATCGATAGAGAACGATGAAGCCAAGTATCAGAATTCCCCGCCCTATTCCGGAGCGCGTGAAGAATTCGTGAAATGGCAGCACCACCGCTTCGCCAAGGGACTGTGGCGGCGCGTCACGCAGGACTGGCTCGGGCGCCAGGAAAGCGGCAATCATGCCGATCAGCATCAGCGCTGAGAGAAGCAGGTAAACGTTCGGCCATGAGATGCTGTCGGCGAGCACGAACGCCAGCGACCCCGTCACCAGCAACGCGATCCGGTATCCGAGAACCCAGAGCGCCGTACCAGCGCCCATCTCGCGTTCATCGAGTACATCCGTCCTGTACGCGTCGCCTGCAACGTCCTGGCTGGCACTGAAGACGGCAATCAGAATTGCATTCAGCGCGAGCGCCTGGAGCCCGCGTGCGGGATCATGCGCGGCCATCGCGGCAATGGCAATCAGCAGCAGAATCTGCGTGATGAGCAGCCATCCTCTTCGCCTGCCGAGGAATGGAGGGACATAGCGGTCGATGAAGGGAGCCCAGAGAAACTTTATCGAATACGGCAGCGCTACCAGGCTGAACAAACCGATCGTGGTGAGATCGACGTTCGCCGTCGTCATCCACGCTTTGAGTGTTCTGTCAGTGAGCCAGAGCGGCAGGCCCGACGAGAATCCGAGTACGAGGAGTGCCGCCATCTTCGGCTGGCCGAACAACCTCAGCGGCGACGCGGCGCGCGGAGCTGTCATCTGATTGCGATCTCCCGGAAAAAAATCATGACCCGCACGCTGCCCTGCCAATAATTATGCGGGCGTTCGCTTACCCAGAATCCGCGGTCCACTCGCACCAGTTGCAGTGGGAACGTTTCCGGAAACGCTGGTCAGATGGAGGTATCCGAGAAGCGCGAATGCGACTGCTTCTTTCGCTTCTCCGTCAAAGAACTTTGTGTCGAACGAGCTTACGCTTCGCGGCGCCAGCGCAGCACTGATCGCCGCAAAAAGCGCCGGATTTTTCGCGCCCCCCCCCGAGAGGAATACTTCATTAACGGGCTCAGCGATAAATCGGTTGTATGCGTCGCCGATACTGCGCGCGGTCAGGGAGACTGCGGTTGCAATGATGTCCTCGTCCCGGCACTGCGCGGACTCCTGCCGGCAAAGCGCTATCAGATTTTCTGAAAAGCCCTGACTGAACAATTCGGGACCAGTCGACTTGGGCGGAGACGCAAGGAAGTATGGTTGGCGAAGAAGCTTGTCGATGACCGCCGCAATGGGCGTACCCGCAGTGGCCAGTCGGCCGTCGACGTCGTACTTCAAGTCTGGCCGCAACTGGCGTGTGACCTTGTCGATAACTCCGCATCCGGGTCCTGTATCGAAGGCTCGGACACCGTTGAGATCCCCCCCGGGGGGTACCACAGTGACGTTCCCGATGCCGCCCAGGTTCTGCAGCGCTCTCCATTCAGCTTCGTGAGCGAAGAGCATCGAATCGGCCATAGGGACGAGCGGTGCACCCTGTCCTCCGGCAGCCATGTCGCGCACCCGGAAGTCACTTATAACGTCGAGCCCGGTCCGTTCCGCGATCACGGCCGCTTCGCCGAACTGCCAGGTGGAGTGTCCGGGCTCGTGCCAGACGGTCTGCCCGTGGGATGCAACGGCCGAGATGTGCGCACGCGACACGCCGGATTCGGCGATCACCGCGACGGCCGCATCTCCCAGCCAACCGCCAAGATCGAAGTTGAGACGACAGTACTCCGAAGCGGAGACGCCGGTAAGCGCGTTCGCGAGCCGCTTCCGTTGCACCGCCGTGTAGTCATGGGTGATGAACGCGAGCAGCTCGGCGCTGACCGTTCCGCCCGCGGTGCGCTCGAACCTTGTGACAGCCGCGGCTATTCCATCGAGAGATGTGCCGGACATGAGACCGACCACGACCGCCGTATTCATTCGATCACCGGCGGTGGCGCATCCGGGATTGCGCGCCGTATGACACCATCTGCACGCTCGAGCGCAGCGAGCGCCTCGTCCTTTCCCACTGCCAGCTTCTGCATGACGATGGCAGTCTTCACACTCCTCCCGGCGTCGTCCAGCAGCCGCTTCGCTTCGTTGCGAGTCACACCGCATACCTCGATTACGATTCGTTCGGCGCGATCGGTGAGCTTGTTGTTGGTTGCCCTCATGTCCACCATCAGATTGCCATACGTCTTTCCAAGCCTGATCATGGCGCCCGTGGTGATTGCGTTCAGAACAAGCTTCGTCGCGGTACCTGCCTTGAGACGTGTCGAGCCGGTTACGACCTCGGGGCCTACGATCGGAAGGATTGCGACGTCGACGCCGTCGATTACTTCAGCAGGCGGGGGCGAGCAGGAAACGATCGCGGTACTTGCGCCGAGCTCCGCGGCACGACGAAGTGCCGCGTGGACGTATGGCGTTGTGCCGGAAGCCGCAATGCCAACTACGAAATCGTCAGAGGCCACCGCAAGCGCATCCATCTCACGCGCACCATTTTCCGCGATGTCCTCGGCGCCTTCCTGCGAGCGGGTAAGCGCCGGAAGGCCGCCTGCAATTATGCCCTGAACCATGTCCGGATCAGTGCCAAATGTCGGTGGGCATTCGCTCGCATCGAGAACTCCAAGGCGGCCGGATGTTCCGGCGCCGATGTAAAAAAGCCTTCCCCCTGCCCGAAATGATTTTTCGGCAATGGCGATGGCGCGCGCAACTTCGGATCGCTGGCTTGCGACGGCGTCCGGAACGATGCGGTCTTCCGCGTTTATCACATCGACGATCTCCAGCGGGGATGCCAGATCTATCGAAGCAGTCCGCGGATTGCGACGTTCCGTTGCGCGGGGGTCATTCATGCGAAGCTGTATCGTGTGCCACGGCCCTAACTTACCCGCCGTTTCGCGCGGGCCGCAAGACAAACTGGAGCAATTTTGAGCAGACATACCTCGTTGCTGGTCACCATTCTGTCCGTGCTGGCGGGCGCCGCTGAATCGCATGCGCAGGTAAGGCTTCCCACGACGAGAGCAGCCGAACCAGCGACCTGGATTTCCATCAGCGGCGGATTGTTCAACGCCAATGGGGTAAGCGACAGTCAGACGGCAAGCACATGGGATTTTGGCCAAGCCTCAAATTTCCAGGCTCGCGCTGCCGTCGAGCGAACAATTCTCCAGAATCACATGTCAATTGGACTCGCGGCAACCTACCTCGGCGCGCCATTTACATACATCGGAAACGAAGGTGCTAACAGCTGCGCCAGGTGCGCGGCGCATCTCGATCTGCTGTCGCTGGGAGCTTCGTTCCACGTTGGCGGCGGAGCAGGATTGCACCAGGTACTGGAGGGGTCCGCAGGCATCGCCCAGTACCGCAACCTGCGCCGCGACAGCGACGGCTCGTCGCTGGCTCCGCTCAATGGCAACACCGACCCATATTTCACTTTCGGTTATGGGTTCGGTTATGCATTCAGCAATCGGATGCATGCGAGCGTGGTGCAGGATTTTGGTATCGTCGTGCACGAGCGCAAAGGGCTGTCGAGCGAGTTGAGCAACACGCTTCGGCAGCGAACCATCCGGCTCAACTTCCGCTACGGTACGGGCCGGCGATCGCGCGTCCGATAGTGTCATCAACGAGAAGGAGATTCCCTTGAACAACCAGAGGGTCTGGCTTGGCGTGCTGTCCGCGATCGCAGCTGCATGTTCACCCGGGACGATACCCCGCGAGCCGCGAGCCGTCATTTACCCCGCCGATGTACCTGAGCGCGTCGCTGCGACTTTTCCGGCGGGATGGCGATTTCCCTCGGGTTCTGCGAAAGCCACTGTTGCGGAACACGCAATGGTTGCGAGCAGCAGCCGCCTTTCGAGTGAGGCAGGAATCGAGATTCTGAAGGCCGGTGGGAACGCCATCGATGCCGCCGTGGCTGTCGGTTTTGCGCTGGCCGTGGTTTATCCGGAGGCGGGCAACATCGGTGGTGGTGGCTACATGGTCATTCGGATGGCGGACGGCCGAACCGCCGCGATCGATTACAGGGAAATTGCGCCCCTCGCCTCATTTCGGGACATGTACCTCGATGCCTCGGGAAGACTGACCGGGGCAGGGGTCACTGGCCGTGCCGCATCCGGGGTACCCGGAGCTGTCGCTGGATTGACCGAGGCACTGAGCAAGTACGGCTCGATGCCGCTGGCGAGGGTAATGGCACCCGCAATCAGGATGGCGACCGATGGGTTTATCGTCGACAGCACACTTTCGAGGTCAGTTGCGGGCAAGGCTTCGCTGATTTCGCAGTTTGCAGGAGCTGGCATTTTTCTGCCGGGCGGCAGGCCAATCGTGCCGGGGACAAGAATATTCCAGCCTGAGCTCGCCATGACGCTGAATCTGATAGCACGAAACGGCGCCGCAGGATTTTATCGCGGCCGGGTTGCCGAGCTGGTTGCGGCTGAGATGCAGCGCGATTGCCCAGCCGGTGTTACGCCGAGAACACGGGCCGCCAACGGTTGCGGGATTATCACGACCCGAGACATGGAGCAGTACAAAGCGGCGTGGCGTGAACCGATCAGGACGAACTATCGCGGCTATACTGTCTTGTCGATGCCCCCGTCGTCGTCCGGCGGGATCACTGTCGGTGAAACGCTGAACATCCTCGAAGGGTTCGAGCGGATGCCCGCGTTCGGCAGCGCTGGGTACTTCCATCTCGCGGGCTCGTCGTTCCAGCGTGCATTCATGGACAGGAATGCGCTGCTTGGCGATCCTGCCTTCGTGAAAATTCCGCGCGCCAGGCTGGAGAGCAAGGAGTATGCGCGCTCCCTGCGTCTCGGTATCAAGGCCGATCGCGCCACGCCGACTTCTGCATTGGCGGCGCCTCTGCGCGAGGGTAGCGAAACAACTCACTATTCGGTCGTCGATGCAACCGGTAACGCAGTCTCGACAACGACCACGATCAACAGCCTTTATGGATCCGGTGTACTGATCCGCGGCGCCGGATTTTTCATGAACAACGAGATGGATGATTTTGCTTCACAGCCGGGCCGGCCCAATCAGTTTGGGCTCGTACAGGGCGAAAGCAATGCAATTGCGCCAGGCAAGCGAATGCTCAGCGCCATGTCTCCAACGATCGTGCTCGACCCGCGCGGCGGCCTGCTGCTGGTCATAGGCGGGCGCGGTGGCCCGAGAATAATCACCAGCACCGCTGAAGTGATTCTCAATGTGATCGATCACCGTATGAACCTGTCGGATGCCATGAGTGCGCCGCGAATTCATCATCAGGCGCTTCCGGACTCAATGCGGTACGAGCGCGGCGGCCTTGATGCCGGCACGGTCGACCGGCTGATACGGATGGGCCATGCGCTTTCAGAGCAGTCCACCATCGGCGCCAGCATCGTTGCCATAAAGCGGATTTCCACCGGGTACGAGGGAATGGACGATCCTCGTTCAAACGGAGCGGCAGTCGGTTACTGAGTGCGCGGTCGCGCCGGTGAAGGCACGACCGCGCTTTGCCAGGACCGTCGCTTCCGGTTACGCCTGAATCTGGGTCGACGAGTCCAGTGTGACGGTGATCTGGCCGCCCGACGGAACGCAACCATCGTACTTGGCGGTCGCCGCAGCAGCGGCCGTTCCGGCTGCTGCGCCGCCGGCCGCGCCGATCACGGTCGATTTGGTGTCCTTGCCGAGTACCTGGCCCAGAATAGCACCGACAGCCGCGCCTCCGACAACTTTTTTCACATCCTTGTTGTTTTGTTTGCTCCTGACCTTGTCGACTTTGGCGTATGTGGTTGTCGCATCAATCGGATAGCTCCGCCCGCCAAACGACACGGCAACCACGCGGAAGCCGATTCGCACTTCGTCGTTAATATTGTCGCTGCGATCGAGCTCGGTGATCTCGACTGTCGCTGACGCGCCGGCGGGAATACGAGTACCGTTTGAACCTTCGATCGACTCCCTGACGGTTGCATTGAATCGCTGTCCAACGCGATTCGTGTTAGTGCAGATCCTTGCATTCGATGCCAGGCTCAATGTCGAACCCGCCGGAATCGTGCCGACGTTTCGTTCGCTACCCGAAGGCGTTCGCGTGACCGTATTTCCACTCGAAGTCGTGCCGGTCCGCTCAGACATGGCGCCTGAACGATTCGGAACAGGCTGGCGCGTTGCGGGTCTGCTGGCAACAGGAGCGCTCGGAGCGGGACGGTTCGAAGCAGAGCGACTCGGCGCAGGACGTGTCTGAGTAGGCCGCGGCGGAGCGGGCCGGTTTACAACTCGACCACCCGTGGACCGCGGCGGAGTTCGAACGACCGGCGGCGACGTCCGGACGGAAGGGCGACTTTCAGTGGAGGTACTGCCTGGCGATCCCGACCTTCCACGCACCGCCCCCTCACCTCTCTCCGGCGCCGCCGAAGCCAGCGGATCGGGCTCGTCACCGACGGCCACATCCTGCAATGCCGGCTGGGCGACACTGTCCTGATTGGCCATTTCCAGGTCGCGGTTCAGTGTGGTGTCCTGCGCGAGCGCGTCGCCGCTCGGTTTATCGTCTTCGCACGCCCCGATGAGAAATGCCGCCGAGAGCATCAGCAGTGCCCTCGAGCAAGTGTTGTAGTGTGACATTTATCAACTGCCTCCGTTATGTGTGAGGCCTGCCGTAGCTCAATGGGGCTGCTTTGTCAAAGGCGCAATCGGCATGCCATTTATTTCGGTGGATCCAGGGCGATTCGTGCATCGTGTCGGTTGACTATTTTTATACACCGTGAAAGAGATGATGCTTCGCGGGTGATCCAATTCCCCGAAAAGGCGATCGTGAGTCCGACGACCATCAGTTTCGTTCCTGCGGCAAATCTTGCCTGAGCCGCGTGACCTGAACGGCAGCGGCGGCCGGCACGCCACAGCGTCGGCAAGCACACGTCTCGAGACTGAGCTGGCGGCGTCTCAGCGTGTGATACAGGAACTCGTGGAAAGAGATGCGCTCAAGACGCAGTTTCTGTCCAACATCTCGCACGACCTCAGGACGCCGCTCACCGCCATCATCACGCACGCCGAGATTCTGCGTGACGGGATCCTCGGAGAAATGCCTCATCAGCAGCGTGAGAGTATTTCGGTCATCATCGCTGGCGGGCGTCAGCTGCTCGAGATGATATCCGAGATCCTGGTGCACGCCCGGGAGTCGAGCGAACCCGTCGGATTGGACACGACGGCTTTTCGCGTCGACGATATTGTGCATGAAGTGACCGTGCTGAACCAGTCACTCGCAGCCCGGAAGGGCGTAATGCTCGAGCGCCACATTGCCAGCGACCTTCCCCCTCTCAGGGCGGACTGGACCAAACTCGTTCACGTGCTGACGAACCTGTTGGGCAACGCGTTCGATTTTACCCCCCCTGGCGGACGGGTATGGATCAGGGCCTGCCGCGCTCACGAAGATCCGGCTCGCATGATCCTGCTCGAAGTTGGCGACACCGGACCAGGCATTGCCGCAGAACACCACGATCTAATTTTCCGGGAGTTCGCGCAGGTCGACTCTTCCGCGTCCCGCGCCCATCATGGCACGGGCCTCGGATTGACAATCGCGCGGCGGTATGTGGAGCTGCATGGCGGACGAATCTGGGTGGAGAGCGAGCTGGGTGCGGGCAGCAGGTTTTTTTTCACACTGCCGGCTGGCTGTGATCAGTAGTGCCGGGGCGGATATTTCTCGTCGAAGACAGCGTGATGGTATCGGGCGCTATTCGCACGCTACTCAAAGCCAGTGGCTACGAGGTAGACCTGGCGGCAACTGCAGCCGACGCGATTGCCGTCGATGCATCGACACCCCACGACCTGATGCTGCTGGACCTTACCCTTCCGGACGCTGACGGATTGTCCGTAATCGGCGGACTCAGAGCCCGCGGATTGCTACCACGGTCCGTCCTTGCATTGACCGGTCACGCTGATCTGGCGACACGACAGCGGTGCATTTCGGCTGGATGCGATGAGGTGCTGGTCAAGCCGGTCCCGCTGCGACAGCTTCTGCAGCTCATCGCCGAAAGAATGGCGTGACCGACCGGCGTTCGCATCCGCGGGCAGGTCCATGGATGCGCTGGTATTATTCCGCCAAGTATCACCTTTTCGAGCGCGAAAAGAGGCCTCGTGATGGCCGCCGCGGGCTCATCATGCTTCAGGTTGATGCCCTGGCATACGCCGATCTGCAGCGAGCGCTCGAGCGCGGGCTCTGCCCGACAATCGAGCGTCTGCTGCGCGACGACCAGTTCACACTTCGACGATGGTTCTGCGGGCTTCCTTCGGCAACGCCGTATTGCCAGGCGGGAATCTTCCACGGAGAGAACCACGGAATTCCTGCATTCCGGTTTTATGACAAGCCGGCGAGAAAAGTGATCACCTGCAATGCGCCCCACGGCGTACAGTACATCCGCGACAGGATCAAATCACCGGGAGGGCTCGCCGGCGGTTCGAGCTATGTAAATCTCCTCGATGGCGACGCGGACACCGTTGCATTCACGGTCGCGACACGGGAAAAAATGTCCGTGTACGAACGACTTGGGGGTACCCGCATGGCCCTGCTGATGGTCCTGCATCCCGTTCGCATTGCGAGAATGCTGGTTCAAGGTGTCTTCGAGTATCTGCTCGAGGAATGGGAGCGGCTGCGTGGAGAACTGGCGGGCCGCGTCACGCACTCCGAAGGAATTTTTCCCTTCATCCGCATTCTCAGCAACGTCATTATTCGCGAGCTGCAGACGATGGCGATACTGCTGGATGTCTATCTGGGCGTCCCGATCATCTACAGCACCTTCATGCAATACGATGAGCTTGCCCATCACTTCGGTCCGTCGAGCAAGCAGGCGCTCGGAGACCTTCGCCGCACTGACGCCCGGATTTCGGAGATCTGGAGAATGGCCCGGCTTGCCGGTGGTCGCGGCTATGATCTTGTAATACTGTCCGATCACGGAATGACTCCGGCGCAGAGCTACCGTGTGAAGTTTGGTGAGTCGCTGGGCGCGACCGTACAGCGCGTTCTCGACGGCGACGTACTTGCCAGTCATTCAGAAGCAAGCGAGTACGCCGACATCGGTCCCGAAGTCATCGAAGCGTTTGCGCTCATCACCCCCGCTGCGCGACAAGGAACGAGACGCGCCCTGAGGCGCACCCGTGACTGGCTCCGCAGCCGCTACGGAATCAGGGAAATCATCATCCCCGAGAAGTATCGTGTCGCCGCCCGTCACGACCTCGTAGTCACGTACAGTTCCTGCCTCGCCCTCGTCTATTTTGCGAGCGTCGAGCGTCAGCTCGATCTCAGCGAGATTCTGAGCGAGCCGAAATGGCGAGCACTTTACGATGCACTTCTCGCGCACCCGGGAATCGGACTGGTTGCAACCCGTGACTCAGGCGAGGTCTACGTCCAGAGCAGAACAGGCAGGGCACTTTTGAAAGACGGAGGCGTCAAAACCCTGGAGGGACGCAATCCGCTCGAGCCGTACGGAACCGAGGTCTATGTGGTGAATGCAATCGTGGAGCTGGTAACCCAGCCGAACGCGGGCGATTGCGTCCTGTTTGGCGATTATGATGGAAATGAGATCGTATCGTTCGACGACCAGATTGGCGCCCACGGATCGGCAGGGGGTGATCAGGTCTACCCGTTTCTCATTGCGCCCAGGTGGCTCGACGTGGAAAACGCGGTGATGGAGAACGCCCGGGACATGCACCGGGTGGTGCTGTCACGGTACCCGCGAGCTGTCAGCGACTGAAGGCACCCAGCTGACGAGCGAGCGAAATGCGGCGCCTCCTATCTTTTCCGGCTCGAACGGTTCGCCGGCCCGTTTCATCACACCCTGCACCACCGCGTCGAGCGTGATGAGCGGAGCGTCTGCTTCTGCGGTTACGTCGACTTCCCACTTCCCTCGCTCTTTCCCTTTGAGCGTGTGGCAATATCGCGCACTGTACACTGTGCGCCGCTCCTGCAACGGCACGTGCACAGCTACGATAGCGGCGCCGGTCTCCAGACCACCCTGCCGGATGGGGGGAAACAGCCGTACCTCTTCCACCGAGCCCGCGTCCAGCCGGACGGCGATATCTCTCAGAAATCTTTCGGTAGTGTCGATCATTCACGCTGAAGTTGTTCCCTGCCCTACAACAATGCTACCGGATCGCGATCGAGCGTGACGCGAAGTGCCATCGGCACCGGAAACCGCTCCATGAAATAACGGGATACGCGCGTCAGTTCCGCCGCCTGCGCCGATTTCAGCAGAAGGTGCCAGCGCCAGCGCGTCTTGACGCGCTCGATCGGGCATGGGGCTGGCCCGACAATGCCGACCGCGCCCGCCGTCTGCGACGCAATGAGCTCCCGCATCCATTCCGACGCCCGCGTCGCAAGAATAGCGGTTGCCTCGGCGTTCGTCCCGCTGAAAACGATGTTCACCAGTCGCACGTTCGGCGGATACGCTGGATTTACCCGACCGTCGAGCTCCTCGCGCACGAACGTGTGATAATCGTGTGCAACCGCGCAGACGACCGCGTGATGTCCCGGGACTCGCGTCTGAATCAGCACCCGCCCGCCTTTGACGCCACGCCCGGCGCGTCCCGCAACCTGGCTGAGCAACTGGAAACATCGTTCCGAGGCGCGGAAGTCCGGGAGATTGATCCCCACATCCGCATCGATCACCCCGACGAGCGTCACATCGGGAAAGTCGAGCCCTTTGGCGATCATCTGCGTACCCAGAAGAATATCTATCGCTCCGGCCCCAACCCTGTCGAGGATTTCAGTGTGCGCCCACTTGCCACTCGTTGTATCCACATCCATGCGCGCGATCCGTGCGCCTGGAAACCGGTCGGCAAGCAGCCTCTCCACCTGCTGGGTGCCAAGCCCACGATTGTTCAGCGTAAGTCCTCCACAACGCGCGCACGAGTCAC
The DNA here is from genome assembly GCA_037721215.1 of Gemmatimonadaceae bacterium. Lineage (NCBI taxonomy): Bacteria > Pseudomonadati > Gemmatimonadota > Gemmatimonadia > Gemmatimonadales > Gemmatimonadaceae > Gemmatimonadaceae bacterium. The sequence continues at coordinate 2,462 of JBBJNV010000013.1, read as the reverse complement.
GCACTGCGTCCTGGTACGCGCAATAGTGGCACAACAGGCGCTCGGGCGCGCGGTGATGTGTCAGCGTGATACTGCAGTTGGGACACACCACTACATCACCGCAATCGTTACACTGAACGAAAGCCGAGTATCCCCGGCGGTTGAGAAGCAGGATGGATTGGTCGCCACGGCGCATGGTTTCCGTCAATGCGCCATCGAGCTCCTCCCGGATCACGTTGCCGTATGTCACACCGTACCCGCTGACGGGTTGCCCGGAGGGCAACGGCTGGCGGCGCAGATCGATCACGCCGACCCGCGGCAGACTCCCGCCGCCGACACGCGCCGGCAGCGTCAGCAATGAGTACTTCCCGCCAACGGCGTTCGTCCATGACTCCAGCGAGGGCGTCGCACTGCCGAGCACCACGATTGCGCCCTCGGCTCTGGCGCGGACGATTGCCACCTCCCGGGCGTGATAGCGGGGATTCTCGCCCTGCTTGTAGCTCGACTCGTGCTCCTCGTCGACGATGATTGCTCCGAGGTTGGACATTGGAGCGAAGACCGCCGAGCGTGCGCCAACGGCGATGCGCTTGTCACCCCGCTGCAGTGCCCGCCACGCGTCGTATCGCTCGCCGTCGCTGAGAGCCGAATGGAGCACAGCAATCTGATCGCCGAAAACTGAACGGAATCTGTCGACGGTCTGGGGAGTGAGCGCAATCTCAGGAACCAGCACGATTGCGGTCTTCCCGCGATTCCCGACGATCTCACGCAACAACTCGATGTAAACGAGTGTCTTGCCGCTGCCCGTAATTCCGTGAAGCAGAAACACTTCTCCGTCATTTCCAGCGGCGGTCGCGTCAATCGCGCGCTGCTGTGCATCGGTTGGCACATGTAGGGTCGGCGGTTTTATCGCGCGCGACGCGAACGGATCCCGGTCCACAGCCTCGGCATCAATGCCGATGAGCCTCCGTTTTTCAAGACCCTTGAGAACCGACGGCGAGAACGCGAGCTGTCCCAGAAGATGTTCCAGAGTACTCGTGCCTCCCAGTGACTCGAGCATCTCGAACACCGCGCGCTGCTGCGGTGCACGCGCAAACGCTTTCTCCCGGTGGGTGAGAGTGGGCAGATCATCCAGCAGGCGAACGACGCGATGGGTTTTGCGCGTCGGCTGTGGCTGACCCGCGCCGGTCATCGCCGCCGGCAGCACGGAGCGAAGCGCGATGCCGATGGGCACGATGTAGTACTCTGCAATCCATTGCCCCAGAGAAAGCATGTTCGCGCTGATTACAGGCCCGTCGTCGGGCACTTCGATGACCTGCTTCGCCTCTTGTCGCATTTCTGTCGCACCGTCCGCCTGACCGAGGCAGATTCCGATCTTGCGGCGGTTTCGAAAGGGTACGAGCACTCGCGATCCCGCCGTCGGGATTCGGCGCTCGTCAGGATCGAGCGCATACGTGAAAGTCTGAAACAGCGGCACTGGAATGGCCACTTCCACCAGTGACGTCGCCCGTTGCCTCATGGGCCGATCAGCGCGCGCTGCTGCTGTCCAGCTCGGGCAGAGGCCGTTGCGCCCGTTCGGCGCCGAGTCCGGGCAGGTCACTCAGCGTAATCCGCCCGCATGGAATTCCGGCCCCGGTGAACGGGTCATTGGCGAGCAGCGCGGCGCCGTCCAGGTCCGCGCTGTCGAGTAACGGCGCGAGCTGCGCGATAGCCGAGATTCCGAGGCTCGATTCTATCATGCACCCCGCCATTACCATCATTCCGAACGCGCGCGCGGTGTGGACCATGCGCAATGCTTCCCGCAGGCTGCCGCACTTTGCGAGCTTAATGTTGATGCCATCCACTGCGCCCGCCAGCCGGGGAATATCCGTCGCAACGAGGCACGATTCATCGGCGACTATCGGCAACCTCGATCTGGTGCGGACGAAGCGCATGCCTTCGATGTCGTGATGAGCGACCGGCTGCTCGACGAATTCAACGTCGTGATCTGCAAGGAAGTCGATCATCCGGACTGCTCTTGATGGAGTCCAGGCGGCGTTGGCGTCGACGCGCAGCTTCTTTCCCGGCGCGGCGTCGCGGACGACGCGTACTATCTCCTCGTCGCGGTTGCTGCCGAGCTTCAGCTTGAGAATGGGGTAATCGGACGCATCGGCAACTCGCTGTTGCAGGCCTTCGTTATCCGCGATGCCGATGGTGAAACTGGATTCCGGCGCATCGCCTGCGTCGAGCCCCCAGAGCCGGTGCACCGGCAATCCTGTCCGCTTACCGGCGATGTCATGCAACGCCGCACTGACGGCGCTTTTCGCTGACCCGTTGCCGCGCAGCACGCGATCGAGCTTCAATTCAATCGATTCGAGCGACCACGAGTCGGCAGTGAGGAGAATGGGAGCGAACTGCGCGAGCGCGGCGGCGACTGTAGCAGTGCTCTCACCGTAAAACCGGTTAGGCGCGGCTTCACCAGACCCTTCCACGCCGTCGTTGTCGGT